>JANXQZ010000346.1 GCA_025353235.1 Bryobacterales bacterium | reverse complement strand
GCATCTTTGCCTGGACCGTGGTCGTTGTTCCCACGCGCACTTTTTCCGCGTTTGCAGCGGCATTATCGCTGGCCGTAATGCTGATTCCCATCGGGCTTCGAAGCACGGAACAGTTTCTCCACAGCGTCCCCACGGCTCTGCGCGAAGGGTCCCTTGCGTTGGGCGCCAGCAAATGGAGAACTATTGCCAGTGTCGTAGTACCGGCAGCGATGAAGGGAATTCTCACGGGGATGATCCTGGGGGTGGCGCGCATCGCGGGTGAGACCGCTCCGCTCCTATTCACGGCCATGAACAATCAGTTCTGGAGTTCGGGCTTCGATCAACCCGTTGCTACGCTCCCGGTAATGATTTACACTCACGCTATCTCGCCCTACGAGGATTGGCATCGGCAGGCTTGGGCTGCAGGGCTCGTGCTGCTCGGCTTGGTCCTGATCGCCAACATCGCGGCGCGTTTTATTCTTTCCAGGGGGGCCGCTTCGCAGCGGGCGTAGGTTACTAACATGAACGTAGTTCCAGAATCCGGTATCAGGATGCGAACCATGAACGAAAATATGCCGCCCAGTCACGAATTCGTGGAATTGCCCGTGGGCGCGCAGCCGAAGATGAAGGCGGTGGATCTGAATTTCTTCTACGGCAGCTTCCAGGCTCTGCATGGGATCAACGTCGCAATCTCGGCGAAGCGGATCACCGCCTTGATCGGACCGTCCGGATGCGGAAAATCTACCTTCCTTCGAACCCTCAACCGGATCAGCGAAACCATTCGAAGCAGCCGTTCCGAGGGTCAAGTTCTTCTGGACGGCCACGACGTAAAAGATGTGGATGTCACGGATTTGCGGCGTCGCGTGGGCATGGTTTTCCAAAGGCCGAACCCGTTCCCGAAATCGATCTTCGAAAACATCGCGTACGGAGTTCGGGTAAATGGGCTTAAGGGAAAAAGCACCATCGAGGAAGTGGTGGAGCGGAGTTTGAAACGCGCGGCGCTGTGGGAAGAGGCGAAGGATAAGCTGCACGAATCGGCGTACTCTCTGTCTGGGGGCCAGCAGCAGCGGCTGTGCATCGCGCGGGCCTTGGCGGTGGATCCGGAAGTTTTGCTGTTGGACGAGCCGTGTTCCGCTCTTGATCCGATCGCGACCGCGAAGATCGAAGACCTGTTGTTCAGCTTGAAAGACCAGTGTACTCAGGTGATCGTGACGCACAACATGCAACAGGCGGCCCGCGTTGCCGACTACACCGGATTCTTCTTGCTAGGCAAGCTGATCGAGTTCGACAAGACAGATGTGATCTTCAAACGTCCCAAGAAGAAAGAGACCGAAGACTACATCACCGGACGCTTCGGCTGAGCGCGCGCGTCACGGAATAAGGAGCGTCATTGCGGCATTTTAGAGATGAACTGGACGAGTTGCAAAGGCGGCTGCTCGAGATGGCCGGATTGGTGGAAAGCGCCATCCACAGCAGCATCATGTCGCTGGTGGATCGCGATGAGGAACAAGCCAAAGAAGTTCTTTGGAAGGAAGCCCAAATCAATCAGAAGGATATCGAGATCGACGAACTGGCCACGCGTCTGCTCGCCCTGTATCAGCCCATGGCGAAAGACATGCGCTTTCTAACTGCCGCCATCAAGATTAACGGCGATTTGGAGCGCATGGGCGATTTGGCGGTTAACATCACGGAGCGTTCGATGTCGCTCATGCGCGAGCAGCAGGTGAAGCCGTTGGTAGATATTCCGAAGATGGCCGACCTTGCGGAAACCATGGTGCGCAACAGCTTGGATGCGCTCGTAAAGCGCGATGCCGACTTGGCTCGTACGGTGCTGCTGGCCGACGACGAGGTGGATCGTCTGCGCGATGCGGTATACCAAGAGCTGCTCCAATTCATGCAAGCGGAAAGCACTACGGTCCCCCGCGCGGTGGATCTCATGTTCATCGCTCACGATCTTGAGCGGATTGCCGATCACGCCACCAACATCGCGGAAGATGTATTATTCCTGGTGAAGGGGATCGATGTGCGCCATCATGCCGAGGTTCGCGAGTAAGGATGGACGATCCGCCGATCGACCTCGGCAAATACGGCGAACTGCTTCTGAGCGCTCTCCCGTGCCTGATCGAATCCGAGGAGGAGCACGACCGCATGCTCACGTCGGCGGAAACCCTGATGGACAAAGGCGATGCGCTGTCACAGGAAGAGCGCAAGCTCCTGGAACTGCTGGTGCTGATTATTGAAGTGTTCGAGCGCGAGGTTGCGGAAGAGGAAGAGGAGACCGAGGTGGAAGGCGAGCCTGAACCGCATGAAACGCTGCTCCGGCTGCTAACCTCGCGGGGATGGAAGCAGGAGGTGTTGAACGACGTGTTTGGCAACCCGCTGCTTGTGGCTGAGGTGCTGGCTGGGCGGCGTGCCATTTCAAAAGGACAAGCGAAGGCGCTAGGCAAGCTGTTCAAAGTGCCTCCCAAGCTGTTTGCTGGCGAAGCCTAAGGGGTGTTCACCTTCTCACTATGAGCACCTCGACTTTGGCAAACTGACGGATGCACTAAATGGGGAGCGCTCGACTATTTAGTTCGGCCAGGA
>JANXQZ010000344.1 GCA_025353235.1 Bryobacterales bacterium | reverse complement strand
TCCTGGCCGAACTCAAGATCAACGCATCCCACGTCGGAGCCTTGAGCGCACTGGCCGCTGAATATATCCGGGAAGGCGAGCCCGCCAAAGGCTTGCCCTACGCCCTCAATCTGGTTTCCCTTCTCCCCGGAGCCCTCGCTTCTCACGCCCTGCTGGGCCGTATTCTGGCGGAAACAGGCGACATGCAAGAGGGCGTTCGCGAATTGGAGAAAGCCCGCGCGATCGACCCCGATCATCCGCAGCCGCATATCGCCCTGGCTTCGCTGTACGCCAAGCTGGGCCGGAAAGAAGACGCCGCCCGCGAGCGCAAGGAGTTCCTGCGCCTCAAAGATCGCGACCCACGCATCGGAGAACCCTAGATGAGAGCTGTCGCCACACTGCTCCTCTTGTTGGGCTCCAGCACGGTCGCCCACGGTGCCAAGCCTGCCCCCGCCTGCGCAAGCTGCCATCGCGAACAAACGCAATATCAGCATGCTACCGGCATGGCACAGGCGCTTCAGAGCGCAGTCGCGGCGCCAATCCTCGCGGAGCACAAACAGCTGACCTTTAGCCAGGGCCCGTATGCCTACGCGATTGAGCGGAGCGGCGATCAGAGCACGTACCGCATCACCTCTGGCGCGGATCAGTTCTCCACTCCAATCGTGTGGGCATTCGGTCTGGGAGCCGCCGGGCAGACATACCTGCTCAATCGCAACGGGCGGTGGTATGAGAGCCGGGTCAGCTACTACAAACAGATAAATGGCCTCGACCTCACGGTTGGCGCACGGCCTGAGGTCCCTACGACTATGGAGGAAGCGATCGGTCGGGAGCTATCCACGAAAGGTGCTGAAGAGTGTTTTAACTGCCATGCCACCGGGGCACTCGCGTCAGGTTTGCTCCACACAGAAAACATGACGGCCGGGATCCAGTGCGGCCGCTGTCATGAACAGGCCGAAGCCCACTTGGCCGGCTTTGCGTCTGCCTCCGCGCCCAAAGTTTTTCCGCCGAAACTCGGCCGCCTGTCTAGCGAGGAAACGGCGGACTTCTGCGGCCAATGCCATCGCACCTGGGCCACAATCGCCAGCCAGGGCCCGCATAATATCACCAACGTTCGGTTTCAGCCCTATCGATTAGTGAACAGTAAATGCTACGACGCCGCCGATGACCGGATCCGCTGCACGTCTTGTCATAACCCTCACAATGACGAGCCCCGCTCCGCCGCCGCTTTCGACTCGAAGTGCCAGAGCTGCCACTCTGCGTCACACGGCAAAGCAGGTGCGAAACTCTGCAAGGTGGCAAAGTCAGGATGCGTTACGTGCCACATGCCCAAGGTGGAAATCCAGCAAGCCCACAATCAGTTCACTGACCATTGGATCCGTATCGCCCGTCCCGGCACACCGATCCCGAACTGACCCGACTTACTGTCCCTTTTTCAGCCGCAGGAATTCAGCCCGCTCGCGCGCTGCATCCAGGCTTCGCCCCGCCTTTGCGTACGCCGACGCCAGCTCAACTCGCGTATCCGGGCTATCCGGAGCGAGTTTTTTTGCCATCTCCAGTTCGACAATTCCCCCTGGCAAATCGCCCGACGCAATCAAGAGCCGACCCAGCGCATTATGAGCCACAAACGAGCCTGGATCCACGCGTATCGCCTCGCGTGCAAAAGGTACGCCCGCTGACGCGTCCCCACGCTTCAGATACTCAAACGCAAGCTGCAGTTGCGACGGCGTGTTATCCGGCGAAATTGCCAGCTCCTTCTTCCACTCCGCCACCGCAGCATCCGGATCGCTGGTCAAGAGCAGTTGTCCCAGCAAATTGTGCAACTCGGGCGCGTGCGGATTTTGTTCAATCAAAGTGTCAAATTCTTTGCGCGCTTCAGCTTCGTGACGCACCGCACCTTCATGGACCGCATGGCCCACCCGGTACACTAACTCTTCCTGAGGCGCGAGTACATCCGCCGGAAATAATGGGAGCCGCAGACCTGCAAGTCCGGTGCCGAGTATCGTGTTTCTGTCGTCTGCGCCTTGCACCGCAAGCTGTGAAAAGAGCTGAAGCGCATTCTGAAACTGCCCGGAGCGCGTCAGCAGCAGCGCCGCATGGTAGCGCGTGACTTTGGATAGTGGCGGCGTCTGATCCAGCCCCAGCAGCAGAGCTCTCTGCATGTGTTCGAGCGACGCGCGGTACTCCTTCAGCTCAAATTCACAGAGCCCCCGAAATGCCCATCCCGGGGCCGCATCGGGCTGCAGTTTTACAAAATGCGCGAAGGCGTCCCGAGCCGGCGCAAATGCATTGCGGTCATATTCAAGGGTGCCAAGATTCCACCATCCCTCCACCCAGCCCGCTTGCAATACGGTTCCTCGCCGGTAGAGCGAAAGCGCCTCCTCTACGTGACCGCCGTCCCGCGCCGCTGCCGCTTTCTTCGCCAACCCCTGAAACCTGACACCTTGCGGCGGAGTTGCCGCATGCAGCACAACCACAGCGAAAACCAGAGAAAGGGGAAATGAGGGTCTCATCCGCGTCCAGAATTAATTATCCCGCTTTCGAGCGCGTTACCCGCCCGAACGTAAACTGTTGGTCTACACTATGTAGGGTGTGGAACATATTCGACTAGAGAAATGATCGCAAGAATTTGTCTGCTCTTCCTCGCAACGGCAGCCGCTTCCAGCGCGCAGTACCTACGCGGGGTGAACGTTGCAGGCGCTGAGTTTGGTGAGACCGTGATCCCCGGCACGATTGGTCAAACTCACACCTACAACAGCGCCCGAACCTTTCAGTACTTCGCGAGCCGCAGCCTGGGTTTCATCCGCTTGGCGGTCCGGTGGGAGCGCCTGCAGCCTGTTTTGCGGGGTCCGCTGGACAC
>JANXQZ010000337.1 GCA_025353235.1 Bryobacterales bacterium | reverse complement strand
TCTGGATTGGATCTTGTCGAAATAGGGCGATAAAGAAAGTTGTGCGTCCTTGGCGGCACTGAGAAAAAAAGCAACGGAACTTCTGATTGTGTCGCCTGATAGCCCAACCTCATTGAATAGGTCTATCAACTGCTTTCCGGTAGCTGATGACAAATCCACTGAGTCAGAGAAAAGAAATGGGTACCCATTATGGAGCGCGGCAAGCAACGCCTTTTTGCGCTCATCGCCTTCGGACTGTACTAACTTCTTGAACAGATCAGTAGGAATGTCATGCGCAGAAATTAGATCCATTGAACGAAGCGCATGGACTAAATGGCTTTGAGTCCCGCCTGAGAGCGTGTGCATTACGCTCCTATCGATACGGCCCGGCATAGCCACTTTCAGACTATCGACGAAATTCCTGAAGGTTTTAAAAGCGACATAGGGCGGGGCTTTCCTGGCCATTTTAGCCGACTTTTGGGTTTTATCTACCGGATTCATCTCTCAGACTACCTCTCGCAATATCATTGGCCTACCGTCTACTACCAAAATCCTCCCACAGTCCGACTTTTTTTGACAATCCTTTTTGGATCTCGCATACTTCCTTAGGTTGAATTTTTAAAAGGCGATTTGGTATCGGTTAGAACCATGGATGGGTCAGAAGCGTTGGTGTTGGTTTGGGAGGATCGCAACGACGTTGTTCTGGTCACAAATGAGGCAGAGTTGCAAAAGATGGAGCGCGGACTACCGGCATTGTGGCCGGTGGCCTTTCCCCGCGAAGACGTCCGGGGGAAGGTGTTAGAATCTACCCAAGAAGCCGCGCAATGAAGGTAGATAAACAGAAGTTCGAGGATCTACTCCGCAAATTGGCTCAGGGACCAGCCGCCCCTAAGAAAACGATAACGGTGGCGAACCCCAAGCCCAAAAGTAAAAAGGCCCCTGCAAAGCAGCAGAGGCCCTAGTTTTAATGTGGTGGTGTCTGGTGGGATGTTTTAGAACGGCTCCCGCCATCCCTCTGATTCTTCCGTAGAGCTTTAGCCGTTAGTTCCTTGTAGCAAATCCCTTCCTGTATAACGAGATTCAGCATCACCAGGGCGAAAATCTCCTCATCCCTGCGATTGTTGAAACGGAACTCACATTCGTTCAGGTAACGTGGCAGGTGCTTTACGGAGACCTTGTGGAAGGAACCTATCAGGCCGCGCTTGAATAGGCCCCAGAAACCTTCAATTCCGTTCGTATAGATGTTGCCAGCCCGAACATATTCAAGCTTTATGTGGTTCACGGTTTCGTGGTTGTAGAGCTTGCCGACTGCTTTGTATCCGCGCCATTGATCCGTAATCAGCATGTCAGCATCGGGCGACACGTGGCTGGTAACAACGCCAGTCAATACCCTGAGCGCTATTCGTCGGGATCGGGAAGGTCCGAACGGTAGAACACTTTCCGCCCTTGCCACGCTCGATCAATCCAACCACGGGCTGCTTCTCGTACGGGCCGCGCTTGCGTCGCTTGTCGTACTTTCCGCCGATGTAGGTTTCGTCAACCTCGACTGTTCCAGTGAGCAGCCCTTCGTCGCCCTCATCCATGGCCTTTCGGATGCGATGGCAGAGGTACCATGCGGTCTTGTAACTAACGCCTAAGTCACGCTGCATCTGCTTTGCGCTTAGCCCTTTTTTTGCAATGCACATCAATCCTACGGCAAGGAACCATTTGTTGAGCGGGAGATGCGTATCGTTGAAAATCGTTCCTGTAGTAACAGAGAACTGATATTTGCATAACGGATTCAGGCACTGATAAAGGATTCGATCATGCGTGGTTTTTACAAGCTGGCCATCTTCGTTCCGCTTCTCGCGCCCCTTGCGGATGAATTTTGAGATATTGGCGTACTCGCACTGTAGGCACCGGACGCCTTCTGGCCAACGAGCGGTTTCAAGGTAAGTGACGCAAGCTTCTTCTGTTCCGAACACCCGGGTTACGTCTATCAGGCTCTTTCCGATTCGGTGAGTTTTTCCGGCCATGAATGAACTATACGGCAGATTGCATTCTGCGTCAAGTACATAATCATTGAATTTTCATCTTGACAATAATGAATTAGTTATATAACATAATGCTTATACGATGCAGAACCTCAACGCCACGTTCTCAGCGCTTAGTGATCCGACCCGTCGAGCCATCCTCTCCCGCCTTGCAACCGGCGAGGCCACGGTGATGGAGTTGGCCCAGCCGTTCTCCATGAGTCAGCCAGCGATCTCCCGGCACCTTCGAGTGCTGGAAGAAGCTGGACTCATCACACGCCGTGTGGAGGGAGCGAAGCACCCTTGCAAGCTTGCGCCGCGCGGCATTGCTGAGATCGATCAATGGCTTGAACTCGTACGCAAAGCGTTGGAGACCAATTATGCCCGTCTCGACGAGGTTTTGGAATCGCAGACCGTAGAAAGAAAGGAGAAACCATGACGATGACGAAGATGACACTACAGACCGAAGGCGACAAACACGTCGTTGTAATGCGACGGTTCGCCGCCTCGCCGGAAGCGGTTTACCGCGCTCACACCGAACCCTCGATAATCCAGAAATGGCTACTAGGGCCCGATGGCTGGACCATGCCCGTTTGCGTGAGTGAGGCTCGACTTGGCGGAAAGATTCGCTACGAATGGGCCGATTGAAAAGGAAAAGGGTTTTATCTGACTGGTGAATACGTGACGCTGGAGCCTTTCCGCCGCATCGTTCACGTGGAGCGAATGCACCTGCCCGGTCCAACCCCGGACAACCACGTTGAAACGACATTTGAGCCGGACGAGAACGGTACCCTGATGACGATCCGGATGACGTTGCCGGATGCCCAGACGCGCAACGCGATGCTCGCTTCGGGCATGGAGCACGGCATGGAAGCCAGCTACTCTCGCCTCGAAACGATGCTCTAAGAATCGTTTCGCCCTGATGACGGTGGGTGCCGGAGTCGCGCGCGACTTTGCACCTCCGTCAACAAGGTCTTTAGCAGACTAATCATGACGGGCCCAACACTTCACCAATACGTCGGTGGCAATTTCAACGACAATTGCTCAGGAATGAGCATATGTGGCGCTGTTTGTGAAATATGCTCGCCTGCACTAGGGTATTTATTTTCATGTTGCAGATTGCGACCGGGCAACAACGAAGGCCCAAGAACTGGGAGCGATGGTGCGTTTCGGTCAATTCGGCGTTCCGGGAGTGGGGCGTTTAGCGTCCCTTGCCGATCCGCAAGGCCTGATCACTCTCGCCCAATCCGGCGGCGGAGCCTAAAGCGAATCTACCTTAACCGTGAAGTAAGTAATTTGCTTGCCCGGTTCCAGAAAGAATTGATGCGGCATTCTCGCCGGAATATGCACCACATCGCCGGGTGCGAGGCTCTTTCGAACGCCACCCTTGATCGATGCGCCTTTCACCTCGCCCGGCCCAGTGGTCTCTGGACTCACGATTTCGCCGCCCACCAAAATCTCGGCTTCGCCGCTCTGAATCACGAAGATGTCCGTCTGTTTTTCGTGCAGCTCCGGCACTCCGCTTTTGTCGCGATGGGATAAACCCAAGGCGTGATTCTCGAACTTCGCTCCCTTGCCTCCAGGGGGTACGCCCTTAGGCCAAACTACGAAGCCGGCGGGATCAGCGGCTATGAGCGGAAATAGCGACAGAGCAAGAATGATCGAAAATCGGGTCTTCATTTTCGTATCTAGAGTAGCAGGTCTCAAGCTGCCGCCACCCCACACATTACTTTTCAGATCGCGTTGCCGCTCGCGTCTGCGTGATCCCGTCAGTGTCCGGATTTTGGAGCCCCTGGCTTCTCGCGAAGCAGCACCGGATTCACTCTCACTCGTTCCCGAACCGCATCTCCTGGGTTGACGATCACGCGCTCGCCCGCTTGCAGTCCCGAAACCACTTCGATCTTGTCGCCATAATCCCGCCCCAGCTGGATTCGTTGGAAGTGAACCGTCTGCTGATCCGTCACAAGAGCGACTTGCGAACCATCGGCCCGCACCACCAGCGTATCCCCCGGAATAATCAGCGGCGGGTTGCTGCGG
>JANXQZ010000334.1 GCA_025353235.1 Bryobacterales bacterium | reverse complement strand
CCTGGTTGTACAGCGCGCGGTAGCGGGGATAAACGACTCCGTCCCGTTGCTTTCAAAGGCGACCCAGCCTGCTATGACCGTCACCAAGCCAACACCGTCAGCGCTCACTTCCAGCGTGTAAGCGCATCCCAGATCGACGGTCAGCGCCGACGGGGTGTTGACGGAGAAGCGGCCCGGAGGGGCCCAAATGGAAGCACGAATCTTCCCGCTTTTCAGTTCGAGCCGCTGCTGATCCGGACGAGTAGCGATCACGCCGATGAATGTATTCGGCTCCACGTCGACTTCTCCCACGCCGGTGAGTTCCAGCTTCGCGCGAGACTTGGCGTCCGTGTGAAGGAATTGACCGCGTGCCAGCCGAGTGACTCCCGGATTCCCCGCCAGCGCCGAAACCTGCCAGCCAGCAGCCTCACGATGCAGGGCCATCCAACCACCGGCGAGCGCTAGAAACAAGGAGGCCGCGATCGCGAAAGGCACGCGGGAGGTGCGTTTAGCGCGATGCTGCAACGGAGCCAACAGATTTTCGAGTCTCTGGATTTCGCCATCCGGCTCGCCCGATTTATCCCAAAGATAATCGCTCATGGGGCGGACCTCCCTTCCAACTTTTCGCGCAGCAACTTCATTCCGCGGTGCAGATTGACTCGGACCGAATCGGGAGTCAGTCCCGTGCGCTCGGCAATCTCGGGACCCGTCATGCCTTCCACAAGCCTCAAAACGAGCGTCTCCCTATATGCTTCTCCCAGTCCGCGAATCGTGTCGAGCACAACCATAGCTTCGGGAGCTGCGGGGTTCTGCCGCAGCATTGCGGGATCAAGTTCGGCCCATTTGGGCTCGCGGCGCAGAAAGTCCGTGGCTTGATTGCGCGCGATGCTGGCCAGCCATCCGCCAAAGGCCTGAGAGTCGCGCAAGTCTCGCACGCGCCGCCAAGCTAACAGGAACACGTCCTGCATCAGATCGGCTACTTCGGATCGGGGCACCCGGGCCAGCAAAATTCCATGCACCATGCGCGCGTATTGATCGTACAGGCGTGAGAACGCGGCGCGATCTCCACCTTTGGCCTGTTCCACAAGCGAAGGATCGCGAGACTGCCCGTGATTTCGAAAGCCAATCAGCGAAATCGTAGTCTCCACAGCATACCTGCGTTGGGAAGGACGGAGAATTGAGCTGACCGTTAACACGGCTGCGAAGCGATTTTGCGAATTGCCTCTACCACGAGTTCCGGCTGATCGAGCTGAATCCAGTGGCCGCTCTTTTCCGCCACGATCATTTCGCCTCGGGAGGATTGCCGAGCGATTCGCGCATGCTCCGCAGACCGAGCCGGAGTGGAATCGGCTGCCGACAGAACCACTACACGCAAGTCGCCCAGGTCGCATGGATCGCTGCAAGCGGCGGCACTGGCCGGGAGGTGCTCGAGATGGCTGGCCATCGATTGAAACGACTTCGCCTGGCACCAATGGGCCTGGACGATGGGCCAAAGCGAGGGCGGCAGTTTGCCAACTTCGGTCACGATTCGTTGCGCAACCCTGGAACCGCTTTGGATAGAGGAGATGCGTGCGGCGCGCGCAACATCCACGCCAAAACGCACCACTCCGAAGCGTGCCAGCACGGCGGCTCGCCGAGCCATGCGGATGCCTTGCCGGAGTCTGGCTGCTTCTTCAAGCGGGGCCGTGCGCCACTCGCTGGAGGGTAGCGCGTCCACCAGCACGAGTCCGCTGAGTTCGCTCAAGTGCCTGCAGGCGTACTCAAGCGCGATCAGTCCGCCGAACGAGTGGCCTACTAGGATGAGTGGCTGGGAGCCAAGGGTGGCGAGGATTGCCTCTAGATCCGCAATCACGTTCTCGAGCGTCCGGGGGATAGGGGCAGCCTCGCTCCAGCCCAGACCTGCCCGATCATACACGCAAACTTTTGCAAACTTCTCGACCTCGGTTCGCACTGGAGCCCAGCTCACGGAGGAAGCTGCGATGCCCGCCTCGAAGACCACGATGGAACGACCTTCGCACGATGCATGCACATGGATCCGCCGACCACCCACATCCACGAGACGGCCGGGAGGAGGGAATCGACGTGCGTCCCGTGCACTCCCCCAAAACTGGTACAACATGCCTGCCAGCGGCAGTGCGCAAAGCGCGCCGACTACCAGCAGAAGGGCCCAGCTCATTTCTCGGGTTGATCGTAGGACCCGATTCGGCGGACCCAAATATTCCGGTAGCGTACCTTATTCCCATGGTTCTGCAGCACGAGAGAATCTTCCGCCGGTTGCGGCACGTAATGCGCGACTTGCCGGTAAACCATGGGACCCATCGACTCCTTGCGATTGTGCAGCAGAACCCCGTTGCAGAACACCGTGATGTAGGCGGGCTTCACCAGCTTTTCCCCTTCGAATTTGGGCGCCTCGAAAACGATGTCGTAGACGTTCCACTCGCCTGCCTTCCGCACCGCGTTGGCGAGCGGTGGCCACTGGCCGTAAATTG
>JANXQZ010001143.1 GCA_025353235.1 Bryobacterales bacterium | reverse complement strand
CGGCGAGTATCCGATCGAACCTGGTCTCACAATTGGACACGAAGCCGTGGGAACAATTCACGAACTAGGCGCCGGTCTCACCGGATACAATCTGGGGGATCGTGTGCTAGTCGGCGCCATTACACCTTGCGGCCAGTGCGAGCCATGCCTGTCCGGCCACGCCTCCCAATGTGGCGGTCCGGCGGGCGGATGGAGATTTGGCAACACCATCGACGGACTGCAGGCAGAGTACGCTCGGGTGCCATTCGCGCAAGCCAATCTTGCTCCTATTCCAGACAGTCTATCGGATGAAGATGTACTCCTCTTGACGGACATCGCATCAACGGGATTCAGTGCGGCTGAGAGTGGTGGGGTCCGTCTGGGTGATTCGGTTGCCGTGTTCGCACAGGGCCCGATCGGCCTGTGTGCGACCCTGGGGGCCAAACTGATGGGCGCAGCACAAATCTTTGCGGTCGATCCGAACCCGTTCCGGCTTCAAGTGGCTAAGCGTTTTGGAGCAACTAAGACAATTGATTCGAACGACAACCCCGTTGAGACGATTCGACAGGCCACGCGGGGACGCGGCGTGGATGTTGCCATCGAGGCTCTGGGAAGCCTGGAAACCTTTGACAGCGCCTTACGCACCTTACGACCTGGAGGAACCCTCTCGAGTGTAGGAGTGTATTCCAGTCATCTGACTATTGCGATGGAGCCGTTTGGAGCCGGTCTTGCCGATCAAAAAATCGTAAGCACGCTCTGCCCCGGAGGGAAGGAACGCATGCTGAGGTTGATGCGGTTAGTAGAGGCGGGCCGGATTGATCTCAAGCCCCTTATCACGCATCACTTTACGCTCAACGAGATCAGTAAGGCCTACGAACTATTCGCGAGCCAACGGGACAATGTGCTTAAGATCGCCATCCATGTCACTTAAATGTGTAATTGAAACGAGATAGAATCATGCCGGCTTTCAAACATATTCTCTTTCCGGTGGATTTCTCAGAGCGCTGCCGCGCCATCCGCCCGTTCGTGAACTCAATGGCGGACAAGTACTCTGCCAAGCTGACCCTCATGCATATCGTCCAGCTTCCGACAATCATGTACGGCATCCATCCCAATTACCCGGCCCTGTTTCGCCTCACGGAACGATCGGAAGACGCCCAGCGTGAACTGGACGTTTTTCTTGGCCCGCGTGCGCCCGGTATAAACATCGAGACTATTGTTGATCAGGGTGACCCGCCCATCTGCATCACCACCTTCGCCGACGCGAATGAGGTCGATCTCATCATGATGCCGACGCATGGTTACGGCAGATTCCGGGGCCTGCTGCTCGGCTCCGTGACGGCGAAGGTGCTGCACGACGCCAGGTGCGCGGTCTGGACCTCGACGCACACCGAAGATTCTAATCTGATTGCCCATCTAACCTGTAAGAGCATTCTGTGTGCCCTCGATCTGTCAACTGGAAGTCGCGCGATCATGGACTATGCAGCGGAGCTGGCGCACGAGTACAAAGCAAAGTTGCGATTGGTTCATGCTGTTCACGAGGCTAAATCGCAACCCGAGAGAGACTTTAGTAATTTTTTGCGGCAGGTTGCACGCGAGAAGGTCGCTAAACTTCAACGCCACGCCCGGACTAACTTCGAAGTGTGCCTGGAGGGTGGTGGCGTGTCAGATGTGATTCGTGCGGTGGCGCTTCAGCACGAAGCAGACCTGGTGGTTATTGGCCGCGGCAGCATCCATGAGGTATTTGGTCGGCTCCGAACTAACGCCTACAACATCATTCGCGATTCGCCGTGCCCGGTCCTCAGCGTCTAGCCGGATACACGGATGAAAGCGGCGATTTTAATCATTCCGCAGCACGTCACGGAGCGGTCGCTGCAGATCACGGAGGTCGCAAAGCCTCAGGCTACAGCGGGGTACGTTTTGTTGCGCGTCCGCGCTTGCGGCGTTTGCCGCACCGACCTGCACATCATCGAAGGGGAGCTGGTCTCCGCGCGAAAGCGGTTGATTCCCGGTCATCAAATCGTTGGGGAAGTCGTCGATGGATCAAACGAAGCGCTTCCTCTTGGGATGCGAGTTGGGGTCTCATGGGTGGGTGGGGTGGATGGGGTGTGTTCGTACTGCCGCCGAGGTCTCGAAAATCTCTGCGATGCGCCGGTGTTCACTGGCTACACGGTAGATGGTGGCTTCGCGGAATACGTCCTTGCCCGAGCGGACTTCGTATTTCCGCTTCCTGCAGCGATTGACGACGTACATGCCGCGCCCTTACTATGCGCCGGCATCATTGGGTTTCGGAGCATCCGCGTGGCGGGCGTTGAAAGAGGCGAGCGCGTCGGTCTGTTCGGCTTTGGAGCATCCGCGCATCTGGCGCTCCCCGTCCTGCGACATTGGGGTTGCACGGTATTTGTCTCG
>JANXQZ010000307.1 GCA_025353235.1 Bryobacterales bacterium | reverse complement strand
GGACCACTTGCAGGTTGGGCTCACCACATTTGACCCGACTCTATCGGCTGCTCTCGCCAAGAGCCGGGCTAAGATTCTGTATCAGCTTTCAAAAACCGAACGCAAGACCGCGCGGGAAGCCTTGCGGCGGAACGAGCGCGCACTGGAAGAGTCTTTGTTCCTTACCGGCCTGCTTTTCCCTGAAAAACATTTGCAGGAACGCTACTATTCCATCCTCCCTTTTCTAGCAAAGCATGGGTTCGGTCTGATCGATACGCTGTACGATGCTGTGAGTTTGGACTGCCCAGATCATAAAATCCTGTACGTATAATCCATTCATGAGGATCAATGCGGTTAAGAAAGCCCTTTCCGAGGGCAAGGTTCAGCTCGGAACGAATTTCGGCCAATTACGGTCACAGGATGTGGTTCGCATCCTAGCCGCAGCCGGATTCGATTGGGCCTTTATCGATGGAGAGCATGGCGGCTTCGATCTGGAAACGATTCAGGACATCTGCCGGATCGCATTGTATGCCGGGCTGTGTCCCATTGTGCGGGTGGCGGACGTCCAATATTCGCTCATCGCGCGTACCCTCGATGTAGGCGCTCAAGGCATAATTTTCCCGCGCATTGAATCACCGGAGTTGCTGGAAAAAGCGGTGAGCTGGACGAAGTTCCCTCCTATCGGAGTGCGCGGGTACGGGCTCACTCCTATTCACGTGAATCATTCCAAGGCCAGCATGTCCGAGATCATCGAGCATCTGAACGCCAACACGCTGGTTGTCTTTCAGATCGAGACAAAGCGCGGCTTGGAGGCCAGGGATGAAATCTTATCAGTGCCCGGTGTTGATGCAGTGATGATCGGGCCCGCCGATCTCTCGATTTCGCTGGGCGTTCCGGGGGACTTTCAACATCCGATTATGGTGGATGCGATGGAGAAGATTCGGGATAGCTGCATCGCCCACGGAGTGGTTCCGGGTACGCAGACGCGCACGTTGAGTTTGGCGAAATTCTGGAAGGAACGCGGGATGCGCTTTCTCGGCTGCGGCAGCGAAACCGGAATGCTCTTGGACCGTGCAACGGAACTAGTGCGCGAGTTAACCTAGACCGGGTCGAGCGACGGGATCTGCCCCGTCACCCTTCCCGTAGAGTAAACAACTCCTACACGGCGTTCAAACTAGAAGATAATCTTCAAAGCAAGCTGAACGTTGAACGGCTCGCCAGCCCCGATGCCAGTTGCGCCATTGAAATCGCCGATCGTATCGGAGATACGACCAAAGCTGCCTGAACTGAGATTGGCGATCGAGCCGCTCGGACCCGGCAAGTTGCGCCGATTGAAAATGTTAAACATCTCAACTCGGAACTGAGTTGTGATCCGCTCGGTAATTGGCGTGTTCTTGAACACGGAGAAATCCACATCCGAGAATCCCGGCCCGTAGAACTGATTCCTCTTTTCGTTTCCGAATGTCCCTGGGGCCGGAAACGCGAACGCAGCCTTATTCAGAAATTGAACGTAGCCATTAGCCAGCGTGTCATTCGTTCCGGCAAACGGGTCTCCCACGACATTCACGCGGTCGCGCCCTTCAAATGTCCCGCTAAAGTTCTTTCCCGCCGTGACGGTAAACGGTAACCCGCCGTAGAAGGTCAGCAGCGAATTTAGCTGCCATCCCTTTACTAAGCGTCTCGGACCCATGGACGGCGCAGGGAGTTCATAAGTGATGTAGCTGGTGAACGTGTTGCGAACATCGAAGCTCGAATTGCCATAGTCGCCTCGGAGGTTCCTGCTGTCGGCCGGATTGAGCCCGCGAACCGCCGACGCGTCATCGAGCGAGTGTCCCAGCGTGTAGGAAAACTTGGATGTCAAACCATGCCAGGCATTGGAACGAATGCTGGCGATCATCCCGTTGTAGTGCGAGTTCGCTCCCGTTGACACCTGATTGATGGTGGCGTAATTTGGGAACTGCGAATAAAACGGGCGGAGCTGATTCTGGGCGGCGCGCGTAGCGCTTGTTCCCAGCGCGGAGGGCGGTGCCTGGTTAATGTCGAGGACGGTCAGCAGGTGGTGGCCGAGACTCCCGATATACCCGACTTCAGCGACTACGCCGCTGCCGATCTGATACTGCGTGTTGAACGAGACGTTCTGAAGCGATGCGTTCCTGAAGCCCTGGTCTACCGAAAAGACTCCATAAGGCGGAGGAGGCAGGCTAGGATTCCCGAACACAGGCTGGCCGGAAACGATGGTGTAATTGCTGCGCGTGGTGGAGAAGATTGGACTCGGGCCCGCCGGATTATAAATCACCCCTGTGGCGCCGCCGTTTGGAGGGCGGTCGTCCCCGAAGGCGTTGA
>JANXQZ010000300.1 GCA_025353235.1 Bryobacterales bacterium | reverse complement strand
GGTGGCCGGATCGACGAAGACGTTCATCATCCCGACCAGGCCGTCGTTCACGCTTCCCGTTGGTTCTGACATTCGGTTAGCCTCCTGATTCAATGCGTCTCGCGATTATATCGCATGGCTTTGGCGCGAGCGCTTGAATTGCGATACGCTGAGACCTTATGAATCGTTTTGCACCCATGATCTCGGCCTTACTTGCAGCGGTCGCCTTAGCCCAGGTATTACCTCCCAATGAAGTCGGGGTCAGCATGGGACATCTGCACCTGACCGCGAAGGACCCGGATGTTCAGAAGAAGTTCTGGATAGACGTTGTGGGTGCCAAGCCCGCAAAACTCGGCGCGCTCGATGTTCTGAAAATCCCCGGAACTATCATCTTTATCAATAAAGGAGAGCCGACCGGCGGGACCGCAGGATCCGTCATCAATCATGTCGGTGTCAAAGTGCGGGATATCGAGGCTATGCTCACCAAGGTGGAAGCGGCCGGAATCAAGATCCTCACGCGGAACGAGAAACAGGCGATGCTGCTGATCCCCGACGATATCCGCCTGGAACTCACAGCCGATCCGTCTATGACGGAACCGGTTGCAAATCACCATATTCACTTCTACACGGGCGATGTCGAGGCGACCCGGAAGTGGTATGCCGAGACATTTGGGGCTGTTCCCGGCCAGCGCGGTCCGTTTCAGGCCGCAGACCTGCCGGGCGTCAACCTCTCGTTTACCAAGTCGGACGAAGCGGTCGCCGGAACCAAAGGCCGGTCGCTCGATCATATCGGTTTTGAAGTGAGAGATCTCGAGGCGTTCACAAAGCGACTCGAGCAGCGCGGCATAAAATTGTCTGTTCCATATCGGAACGTGCCGCGACTCGGAATATCCATCGCTTTCTTCACGGACCCCTGGGGCACTTACATCGAACTCACGGAAGGCTTGCAGCAGGTAAAGTAACTCCGATGAGATCGCGGTTTTACGCCGCTCTTGCAACCTACGCCGTCCTGGCGCTGCTCGCGGGCTATACCCTCGAAGGAAACATCAGGCTAGCTACCCTGATATTCCTCGGAGGCATAGCCGCAAAAAGCTACATCCACTACATTTCCCGCTCATAATTCCTATTGCAGTCGCATTCCCTGTCGATATGGGACTTTAGGACCGGTTACGTTTGTTCCAGATTGGAACACGAGTACTAAAACGAGAGGCTAACTCCCAGGATGCTATCGAGTAGAGTTCGCACTTGTGAGTTAGAGAGCAGCGGAACAGTGAGAGTATTCAGCTTGAGACAACCTGTCAAGTGCATGAAGACAAGATGTCCATCTCGTTTATCAGGCATATTTTGCTTAGACACTAAATAAGTGGAAACTCTCAATCATTTCGAGTAATTCAGGCAGACTTG
>JANXQZ010000256.1 GCA_025353235.1 Bryobacterales bacterium | reverse complement strand
GTGGTGTCCCAAGTGAACGGCGTGTAAGTCTGCACAGGATTACCGGTCGCGCCATGATACCCGAGGATGCAGCATTGATTCACACTCGGTGGATTGGCTGAAGACTGTACAACGTTTCGAAACAGGAAAACCACGAACTTTGCAGGTGAAATGACGCCCGAAGCCGTCAACGCGGGCATAACTGTGCCCCTCAGGTAGGAGTCGAGCCAGCTATTGGAAACAATTCCCAACTGGTGGCATCCCGAAGAGTAAGTGGTCCCATGACTTCCTACACTCGCGGCGCTGATCGTGTACGAAGACGCGAAAGTGAAGCTCAGTGGATTTTGATAGCTGGCAGAGCCACCGATGGTCGACCAGAATTCAGCCCGGCGCACTCCGTTGACATACTGGCTCGTGCCAACGTTCACGCCATTGATCGTCAGATTCGCCACATTTGCAACCCAGGGGTGACTGCAAGAGCCGTGTCTGGGCCGAGACGTTTCCGTCGCACGAATCGCCAACTGTGGGATCGAACACGGACGTACCGATGGTGATTTTTATGGGCACTACCACCGTGTTAATGGTTGACCCGCTCTTCGTTGCCGCAAAGGGACTCGTACCGACTATCGTGCCGTTGTACGTTCGATTGTCTTTTGTAGCGACAATAGAGTACGTCGCTAAGGGAATGGTGGTTCCGGCAGCAGCCTGGAATTGAGCATCCGAGTGGGTGCCCCCAGTCCATGGGACATGAGTGTAATATCCGTGAAGCTGAGGTGGAGTCGCCACCTGCGCAGACGAATCCGTCTGAGCGAATAGCGAATAGGAAGCCAGCACTCCAGTCACAACGAGTGCTAAGCTGGGCAGGACAATTTTGGGCATCTATTCAGATGTCTCCTATGGGATAGTCTAGTCAGTACGGTACTCAGAAGCAATAGTGTTTTACTTTACAGTTTAGGATATGACTATGAGACGCTTGCGGCATTTTCGCTTGGCCATGCTTGTGACACTCGGCGCATCAAACGCTTATGCCGATTTTGCGTCCGCTCTAAAAGCCTATGAAGGTCACGACTATGTGACGGCCGCCAAAGAGTGGCGAACACTGGCGGAAGCCGGTGACGCTCCATCTCAATTCAATCTCGGGCTGCTGTATTTGGATGGAGCGGGCGTGGTGCAAAATTACGAGCAAGCGATCGTGTGGTTCCGCCGCTCGGCCGATCAAGGCTACGGGAAAGCTCAGCACAACTTAGGCGCGCTGTACGCCGTAGGCACGGGAGTGCGCCGAAACTACGTAGTGGCGCACACCTGGTTAAATATTTGCGCCGCCCAAGGTGATGCCCAATGCGCGGAACAGAGGGACTTAATTGCCAAGAAGATGAAAGCTCGCGACCTCACGGAGGCACAGCGGCGCGCGCACGAATGGAAGCCCGCCGCAGCCTTGCCTCCAGCAAAATGAGAGCTCGCTGGATACTCATACTCTTGACTGCGGCACTGCTGGTCTGTCCCGCGCAAGCCAGAACCCGCGCCGACGGCTTTTACTCCGCTACAGTGTATTCAACGAGAGGCGAGACTGCCTCTGGGGACCGGGCCCATCGACACATTGCGGCTGCCGATCCCCGACTCCTGCCTCTAGGCTCCCGCATCCGGATCACTGGAGCGGGTAAATACTCCGGCACCTATGATATCGAGGATACGGGAGGTAAGATACGGGGACGCCGATTGGACATTTTCATCCCAAACCCGGCTGAGGCGAGGAGATTCGGCAGGCGATCCGTGCGCGTGAGAGTGCTCCGCAGGGCGGAAGCAAGATAAGATTCAACGCTCCTTCGACTTTGCTGGCACGGGCGTTCCTCGCATCTTTCCAGGCGCGAACACAACGCTGATCGGGTTTCCCGCTGCATCGCCTTTCACATCGCCGAGGATCACTTCGCTTCTTTCGCGCGTTTGCAGATACTTGGCGATGTAGCGGGAGTAGAGCTTCAATGCAGCTTGCGTGGGCGGCAGTTCCTTCCCGAATAGCGGATCCATCTTTTGAAGCCATGCCCAGATCTCGTCTTCGTTTTCACCCGGCACCGCAATCTTTGCCGGGATGAGCGGAAGCTCATCGTGAGCCTCAAGGACCAGCACTACGTCAGTGCTTCCCGGTTCGGATTCGTAGGCGAAATCGATGGACTTTAACAGTCCTGACTGATTGGCGCGTTCAAGAGCGGCGCGAATCTGCTTCTCGTCGACGGTCTGCCCGACGGCGAGACCGGTCAATGCAGCCATAGATCTCGCAGTGAGGCGCGAACCTTATACCTCGATCTTCTTGATCTTGACCTTCTGGGAACCGTCGCTCACAATCGTGGCTGGCTCCTGGGCGCATGCGGCGACGCCGGCAATGATGAGAGCGAGAAGAGTCTTCGTGCCCATGCTACTTCGTTTCCATAACGCTCTGAATAGCTTTCTTCAGCTGTCCCTCGCTTCGCGAGCCGATGAAATGGCTTCGAATCACGCCTTCTTTATCGATGACGAACATGGTGGGAATCGCACGAATTCCATACTGTCGATGTACGTCCCGCTTTGAGTCAAGCAAGGTGGCCATCTGCAGCTTGTGATCCTTGATATATGTTTTGACCGGTCCAGGTTCTTCGTCGTTAACGCCCAAGAACTGGACCTTTTCGCCAAATTCGGCGCGCAACTTCTCGACAGAAGGCATCTCGGCGCGGCAAGGCCCGCACCAAGTCGCCCAGAAATCCAGCACTACCACCTTCCCACGCAGGCTGGCCAGCTCAAAGGATTCGCCTGCAGTAGATTTCAGCGCAAACGAAGATGCCCGTTCGCCCGTGAGCATCATGCGCTCCTCGCCCGGCAGGACCAGCATTTCTACTTCGGACCACGACTTGTCCGGCTCAAACCGAAACAACGAGGCGCTTACTTCGCCGTTCACTTCGATCCGCTTCAACTTCAGCAAATCTTCGATCTCGGCCTCGCCCCTTCCTAGATCCTTCTTCTCGGTAACGCGGTACTGCAGCACGAAGTAACGCTGCTTGTCGATCCACAACTCATGCTTCACTTGGCCTGTTCGAGCACGAATGAGATAGCATGGGATTTTTTCGCCATCCAGCTTGTAGTTTTCTTCTTTGACAAGCGTGGGCGACTCGGCCTTTCTGGCCAGCATGAGGAAGCGGGTAATCAGTTCATCGCGCACCGCAGTTCGCAGGTCTTTGCTCTTCGGTGCCTGGGCGTCCTCCTCGCTCGAATCGGAAACACTGGCTGCGGTAACCTGGGTCCATTGCTTCTTTTTGGGCAGCGCCTTCCAGGTAGTTTCCCCATCGCTCAAGGCCAAAGCATCGCGCTGCTCGTCGTGCGCCCTCACCCGATAGAGTGTCGCACCCTTGATCGCCAAATCCAGCTCGGAAACAGTCACTCCGCTTCGCCCGCCCAGCGAAACCCGGTTGGTCTGCATCACCACAAGATGAATCGCCTTCAAGTCGGTGTAGGCCTTGCTCATGCTTGCCAAGACTTGTTGCGCATCGGTTTGATCACTTGCGCAGAGCGCGGTAAGCGGGAGTAGACATAGCAAAGCTCGCATTCGTTACCTCAAAGCGGTTAGTGTTTCTTGTACTGGAACCGGACTGCGGCGTTGCGGTAATCCACAGTCATGGCCATGTGCCAAAGCACTGGCATGCCAATGATACCCGAGATGGCAGTCCCAATGCGGTCGCTCTGTTTCTCAAAACTGGTAGCAATCAAGTCGGGATTCGCTTGGCTAAAGCCAGCGAAATTCAACGTGACTCGATCCGCGCGCGACACGTCTTTGACCCCGCCTTGCATCCCGCTAACCGTGTTCTGGAATCTGAAGAGATCTTGGTCGATTCGTTGGCTGCCAGGACATCCACAAAGTTAGAATTACTGCCGGAATCGATCAGAAACAATCGCGGCGGGTTGCCATTGATCGAAGTAGGAGTGGTGAGCAGGTGTCCGAAGCGGAAGACTTTGTGGAACCCGTCCGAAAGCTTCTCGCTTGCATCGAGAGGGCCGTCCGCATCCTCATGCGCTTCGTATGGCTCCAGCGTTAGCATTGAATCCGTAAAGTCCGCCGTGACCAAAAATTGCTGGAAAATATCGAGGCCCGCGAGTCCGTCGAAGTTAGCCGTCTTCGCGGACTTGAAGACGCCCACCGGGTAGTTGGAGAACGTGACGCTGCCGAACCGAACTTCCGACGCGAGGTATCCATAGGTGCTGTCCGGAGTCTTATCGCCGATCCCATGCTCTTTAGTGCCTTCCGCCTCGAGCGCTTCTAAGCCCGCCTTCTTCGCGGCCTTGGGCGACAGCAGCAACCCGCCCGCGCC
>JANXQZ010000253.1 GCA_025353235.1 Bryobacterales bacterium | reverse complement strand
CGCGCGCATCGCATTTGAGTCGTCCCCGATGTCTTCGGTGAGCACGTGGAGATCGCCCGTGCTGCTGATCCATGGCGATGATGATCGCAACGTGCCATTCCACGAATCGGTGATTCTAGCCGAGGCTCTCAGGAAGCAGGGAGTGCCCTTCGAGCAGCTGATATTTCCGGATGAGATTCATGGCTTCCTGACACATCGGCGGTGGGTGGAAGCATATCGGGCAAGCGCGGAGTTTCTAGGCAAGTATCTGCAAACGCCAAGATGAAGCTCCAACCGCAGCGATGGGCTTTCCTTGCCATGGTGGCCGTCCCGTTAGCCATGGGTCAACAGCGCTACGCAGGCTCCAAGAGCTGTGCCACATGCCACGCAGCGACTTTCGCAAGCTGGCAGAAGACACGCATGGCGAATGTTGTTTGGGATCCCAAAGTGCATCCGGATGCGATCATTGGCGACTTCTCGCGACCCAATCCGCTGGTGACCTTTAAGAAAGCGGACGTCGCTTTCACCTACGGCAGCAAGTGGAAGCAGCGCTACTTCACGAAAGTAGGGGACGACTACTTCGTTTTCCCCGCGCAATGGGATGTTATCAATGCGGTCTGGCGGGCATATAATCCAAAACCTGGAACCGATTGGTGGACGGCGAAGTACCCGGTGGACCAGATGCAGCGTCCCACGGGTCCGCTTTGCGATGGGTGTCATTCGGTGAACTACAACATCGCCACTAAACAGGTTACGGAGTGGAACGTGGGCTGCGAGAAGTGTCACGGTCCAGGGGCAGCGCACGTGGAGCGGCCATCGAAGGCGAACATCGTGAACCCCGCCAGGCTCGATTTCGTTCGTGCCAACGATGTGTGCATCCAATGTCACTCGCAAGGGCAGCCGAGAGCCAATCCGATTCAAGGCCGGTATTATGATTGGCCTGTTGGCTACCAAGCGGGCGGTCAGTTGAGCGACGTCTGGAAGCTTGAGGAACACAAGTTGGGCGAGACTACCTTTACGCACTTCGCAGATGATTCAGCCCATAAAAATCGCATGCAGGGGAACGACTTCGTTACCAGCAGAATGCATCAGCGCGGCGTCACGTGCTTCAGCTGTCACGATGTGCACGGCACCGAGCACAATGCGGATCTCATCAAGCCGGGCAGCTTGCTGTGTCTCGAATGCCATGGACCGAAATCGCCCAACGGACCTCAGGGGACGCTTGAGGAGCACACCCACCACAAGGCTCTAAGCGCGGGTAGCG
Organism: Bryobacterales bacterium; assembly: GCA_025353235.1. GTDB lineage: Bacteria > Acidobacteriota > Terriglobia > Bryobacterales > Bryobacteraceae > JANXQZ01. The sequence continues at coordinate 1,714 of JANXQZ010000253.1, read as the reverse complement.
AATGCACGGCCTGTCATATGCCAAAGATCGCTCAGACCATCGCCGACGTGAATGTTCGAAGCCACACTTTTCGCTTCATCACGCCCGCAACGAGCGAGCAGCTGAAGATTCCCAATGCTTGCGTGATGTGCCACAAGGATAAGTCCAATGCCTGGGCCGGGCAACAGCTTCAAGGTTGGACGAACTTCTCCTCCTGGAGAATGGAAAAATAAATAAGGAGAAACCAATGGCAATTGTGAACAAATTCGCGCCTGGCGCGCCCTGCTGGTTTGAGCTGGGAACGACGGACCAGGAAGCGGCTAAGCGATTTTACGGCGGCCTTTTAGGCTGGTCGGCGCAGGACGATCCTATGGGTCCGGGCCAGTTCTACACGATGTTCAAACTGGATGGACACTATGCAGGGGCGGCTTACACCCTTGAGCCCAAGATGCGGGAGCAGGGCGTGCCGGCCCACTGGATGGTGTACTTCGCCGTGAAAAGCGTAGACGAGTCGGCGGCCAAGGTTTCGGAACTGGGCGGCAAGCTGGAGCAGCCTCCCTTCGATGTGATGGACGCCGGAAGGATGGCCCTCTGCCAGGATCCCGGCGGTGCGCCGTTCTGCTTGTGGCAAGGGAAGGCGAACCCGGGCGTGGGGGTTATTCGGCAGGACAATGCTGTCTGCTGGGCCGAACTGGTAACGCGGGATACGGCCAAGGTCCGCACCTTCTACACTGCCTTATTCGGCTGGGAGACCAAAGGCAGTGCTAATATGCCCACCTACATTGAATTCAGCGTAGATGGCGAGCCTAGCGGCGGGCTGTTGCCGATGGACGAAAATTGGAAAGACATCCCCTCGCACTGGGGCATTTATTTTCACGCAGCGGATTGTGACGCTGCGGTCGAGAAGGCGAAGCAGCTCGGCGCGACGGTTCGTTTCGGTCCGTTCAGCGCTCCGGGAGTGGGCCGTTTAGCATCGCTCGCCGATCCGCAAGGCGCGGGCTTCTCGCTGATCACTTTCGCCCAATCCGGCGGCAGAGCCTAAAGCGAATCTACCTTAACCGTGATGTAAGTAATTTGCTTGCCAGCTCCCAAAAGAATTGATGCTCGGATTCCCTTAGAGATGACAGGGTGCCTGATTCTCGCCCAGTTTCACTTGCAGCCCCCCAACCAAGTATGGGCTTTGAAACGAAAGCTTACTCATCTCCTCCTGGGCGGCGAGGTTGTTGGGCTCACAAGGGAGAGAGTGAAAGGAATGAGAATGTCCACGGCGAGTCAACCTTTGCGAATTTTCCGGTGATTATGTACTTGACGCAGATCATTTAGCTAGAGTACATTTAGACAGCGTGACGGGCTGGTATCGCTCCTTCTAAAGAATTAACTTTGCTCAGAAAACTACCCGGATCGGCTCTTCCCGTTTCGGCCCTCAGATTCGGTCGGACTGAAATCTAAGAGCTACTGGTCTTCTTTTCATTTACGAGCCTCAGAAATCTATTTCATTAATTTGTCAAACGCATCGAACCATTTTAGTTTCACTTCGTCCGCCCATGCTGGATCGAACGAGGGAAATTTAGATGCCATTAATTCATTCCAAGTTGGCTTTTCAAAAGTAGTGGGAGCGATGGTTTCTTGCTGCTTGCGAGGTTCTGCTTCGGGTGGTTTGACCGGCGCGCCGCCCTCGATAGCGCTACCACCATTCCCGCTGCCATTATTAGAATTCTTACGAACTGTTCCGCCG
>JANXQZ010000246.1 GCA_025353235.1 Bryobacterales bacterium | reverse complement strand
AGCAGGTGCGCCCCCGTGTCCGCTCGGCACGACCGCCGACAGGCGACCCGCTTCTCGGGTGGACATCGTTGAGCCGGGAAAGGTAGTAGCGACGACCATGCATATATGGATGGAATCTACGAACGCGGCGGCCTAAACCCTGTGATGCCACTGCCACTGGTTCAGCACCAGCGCGTGACTGTCACCGTCGGGGATTGAGCGGGATTGGCTTCGGGCCGCACTTCGCTCGCCCTCATTAGGTGCCGCAGAAGCCATATCGGCAGAGGATGCAGTGGTATCGTCAATAACTTCGGGATTGGATATGACGAGTTGCTATAGTGGCGGGTGACGCGAGGGCACAGTAACGTACGGTGTGGTCGCCGATCCTTAGCGTTCAGAATTCCGGTAATCGTCCCGGCTGTCCTTAAGAAGATCGTCTTTGCACCCGCCTTCTTCAAAGTCGGGAGTTGCAGGGCAGGGGTCTGATCGTCGGTCGATACGTAGGCGTAGCCGCATTTCATGCCGCCCATTTTGAACCAGACACTTCCATCGCGCAGAGTCTTTGTTTGCGGACTTTCGCGCGATGTCGCAAAACTTACTTGTGGAATGCGATTCCTCACATCGCAAGCTGTGCCGGGGTGCCGAGGCGACGGGCGTGAATCTTTCCGCTTCGCGCCCGAACCTGCGCCAAGTCGTAGTTCAGTTGCAGGCGAAGCCAAAACCCCGCTGTGCTGCCAATCGCCTTTTCGAGGCGGACGGCCATCTCTGCGGATACCCCCGCCTTGCGGTTGATGAGACGCGATAGCGCCGCACGGGTTACGCCAAGAGCCTTCGCGCCGTCCGTCACGCTGACGCCCAGTTCGTCGAGGCAATCCCGGATAATGTCGCCCGGGTGGTTCGGGTTTTTCATGTGCATGATCTGCGCTCCTCTTGTTAGTGAATGTCCTCTAAATTCACGTCGTAGGCGGCACCTTGGTGAAAGCGGAATGTTACCCTCCAATTGGCCTTGACCGTCACCGAATAGGTGCCGCGCCGGTCGCCGGTCAACGGGTGAAACCGAAACATGGGAAGCGCCATGTCCTCCGGGGCGTCCGCTGCTTCCAGCGCCGAAAGAATTTTTTGCGCCTTGTCCACCAAATCAGGCCGGAGTCCGCTACGGTCATTCTTTTCATACAGCCGCCGCAAGCCTTTGTGTTTGATAGCCCCGATCACGCCAGCATCTCTCCATAGTGTATAGCGAAACGCTACGCTATACAACCAAGAGAATTTGTCACGCGCTCTAGCCAAGATTTATCATCCGGAACTCGGAACCGCGAACTGATCGCATCTTTTCAGAGCGGGATCAACATCTCATGGCTGACGTTGGTTGAGATCCAGTCCGTTTTCGCCATCGGTTCGAACACGAGAGATTTTGAGGGACGATGCCGGGCTATCCAGGAAGAGAAGGGTCCACGACTTTGCCGCCCGCGGCGTCGGTCATCGGCTCCCGACGCTGGATTGCGCTGCAGTTGGCCGTCGAGGTGAACCTTCGATCTTTGGGATTGGTAGTTCGCTGAGGTGTGAGCGAGTCTTTTGCTTGGGGAACACACTGGAATAATCTGATTGGCGCGATACAGTTCACTTAATTCAGGCATCGGAGCGGCGCTCCGGCGACTTTGTGCTCTCCTGTTTGGAGTGCCAGGCAAGTAGGGTCTTCTGTCGAAATTGCAGGGGACCAGTACGATTCGACGGCAGGACGACTGTAGCGGTGGGACCATGGGTGTAGATAATTTTGTA
>JANXQZ010000244.1 GCA_025353235.1 Bryobacterales bacterium | reverse complement strand
AACGCGTCCGCGAGGGTAGCCTTCGTCACGACGCCGGCGAGGTCAACGCCGAGGTGAATGATTGTCTGCGCGATTTGAGGGCGTATGCCGCTGATGATGCAATCGGCTCCCATCAAACGCGCTGCCGCTACGGTCTTGAGCAGATGCTGGGCAACGAGAGTATCCACGGTAGGGACACCCGTGATATCGATAATCGCGATAGCTGCGCCGTGGCTAACCAGAGCTTCGAGCAGATTCTGCATCGCCACTTGAGTGCGAGCGCTATCGAGAGTACCAATCAACGGCAGAGCGAGAATATTGTCCCAAAGAGACACGACGGGCGTGGATAACTCCATCATTTCCTGTTGCTGACGGAGGATGACCTCTTCGCGGCTTTTTTGAAAGACATCGGCGGTATATAGCGCAAGTTTGTCGAGGACGGTAGTGGCCAGCCAAGTCTCGTCGGCAAGCTCCTGAGCATCATTCTTGTAATGCTCGCGCAGCAGCGAGAACAGGGGCTGCTTGAAGGACAGAACGAAAGTCGCAGTCTGCGAAGGGCTGAACCCTTGGTGCGCGCGGGTCCGTGACAAGTCGTCCAAGTGGGCGCGGACGCGGTCCCACGCTACACCGGAAATGTTGTGTATATCTCCTTGCTGAAGCGCCTGGCGAAACTCCTGGAGAAAAGTCTGAGCGCTGCTTCGCACTTGACCGTCGTTGAGTAGATCGGCTCTTTTTGTGACGGCATTTAGCTGCAATTCGACCCAATTGCTCAGTAGGCTGGCTTCGTTGCGGTCGATTAAGGCTGGAATTTGAGTTTTAACGGGCAAGTGTGCTCTGCACCTCGACCAATAATAACGTAAGGTGAGGTACTGTGTCCGAAGGGTGACGAAATGGCAAGTGTCGGCTTCATTGACTCGGGTATGCTTGTTCGCGTTGAATCCGCTATCCTAAACGGACAAGCTAAAGCATGATTTGCAAACTTCTTCTCAGCCTGCTGCTCGTTGCGTCCGCCTTCTCGCAAAACATTGCCTCGAAGACCGCGGGTATGCGCAAAATGCCTGGATACTTCCCCATTTATTGGGACGACAAGGCAGGCAAACTTTGGCTTGAAATCGACAAATTCGATATCGAGTTTCTATACGTGAACTCGCTGCCCGCTGGTATCGGATCCAACGATATCGGACTGGATCGCGGACAGATCGGCGGCTCGCGCATCGTCAGATTTGAGCGCAGCGGTCCGCGCGTGCTGCTGGTGCAGCCTAACTACGGTTATCGTGCGGTAACCGGGGATGCGATGGAGCGGCGCTCAGTGGAGCAATCTTTCGCGCAGTCCGTGCTGTGGGGTTTTGATGCTATAGCGGAAGATAGCGGCCACGTGCTGGTGGACGCCACAACTTTCTACCTGAGCGATGCTCACCGAGTCGGGGAGTCCTTACAGCAGGCCAAGCAAGGCGCGTTTCATGTAGATGCAACCCGGAGCGCTCTGTATCTCCCGCAGACCAGGAACTTCCCCAAGAACACCGAAGTGGAAGCGACGCTCACTTTCGTCGGCGACAATCCCGGCGAGTTGGTGCGCGAAGTGACTCCCAGTCCAGGAGCGATCACCGTCCGCGAGCACCATTCCTTCGTGCAATTACCTGGACCCGGATATGAACCGCGAGCATTCGATCCTCGCTCGGGATTTATCGATACGAGTTACTTCGATTACTCGACGCCGCTATCGGAACCGATCGTCAAGCGCTTTGTCATTCGACATCGATTGAAAAAGAAAGATCCTGCAGCCGCTATTAGCGAGCCGGTACAGCCCATTACGTATTATCTCGATCCGGGTGCGCCGGAACCGATTCGGGCCGCGCTGCTCGAAGGGGCGCGCTGGTGGGATCAAGCCTTCGCGGAGGCTGGTTACAAGAACGCGTTTCGCGTGGAGTTGCTTCCTCCCGATGCCGATCCCATGGACGTGCGTTACAACCTTATTCAATGGGTCCACCGGTCGACGCGCGGATGGTCTTATGGCGGAGCGATCACCGATCCCCGCACGGGTGAAATCATCAAGGGTCAAGTGACGCTCGGCTCGTTGCGCGGACGGCAGGACTATCTCATCGCGCAAGGTCTTCTCGCTCCCTATTCTGATGGCAAGACAGCGCCGCCGGAACTCGAGCGCATGGTGCTGGCGCGATTGCGGCAACTTG
>JANXQZ010000223.1 GCA_025353235.1 Bryobacterales bacterium | reverse complement strand
CAGCAGTCCCGCTGGGCCAAGGGGCTAACTCAGGTTGCCCTCAAGCTCCTGCCAGCCATCTTGCGATCGGATATCTCCAAGCGCAAGAAAGCCGAGGCGATTTTCCATCTCACCCCCAACATCTCTTATCCGATGATGATCGTGGTTTCGGCCCTGATGTTTCCAGTCATGATCGTCCGGTTCTACATGGGCTGGGTTGAGATGCTGTTGATCGACATGCCGCTCATCATTGCCTCATTTTGGTCCATCTCCGCGTTTTACCTGATGGCTTATCGGGAAGTTCATCCCAAGAATTGGATGCGTGCCGTCCTGCTGCTGCCTGCGCTGATGGCGGCTGGCGTGGCGCTCACGATCATCAACACCAAGGCCGTAATTGAAGCGCTGATTGGCATCGAGACCAGTTTCGTCCGGACACCCAAATACGCCATTGGCGGCCAGAAGATCAATATCGAGAATGTTCAGTATAGGCGGCGCAGCGGTTGGTTGCCATACATCGAGCTAGGGGCAGGATCCTACTTCGTGTATATGGTGGCATTCGCGATTCAAAGCTTCAACTACTTCGCGATTCCCTTCCTGCTATTGTTCGTTTGCGGCTACTACTGGGCAGGCTTCAGCACGCTGTGGCAAGAGCACCAGGACAGGATGCGCTTCCTCCGCGAACGTCGCTTGGCAATGCAAAAAGCCTAAGCCTACTACTCAACCGAGACAACTGGTACCAGCGGTCCGCTGGACGGGCTGCTGACCCCTCCAACCTTAATCGTCACCGGAACCGCTTCACCCTTAATATGATCACCGGGAACCCGAATGTTCATCTGGTAAACTCCGATCAAGCCCGGGGACAAGCCTGCCCAATCCACGATGATTCCTGCCTGTTTATAAGTGGGGTCGCCAAAAAATAACTGTACTCCCGGCACTGCCGCGAGCGGACTGGCAGGCGATGCATTGCCTGCCGTAGCCTTTCCACCCGCGGTGGCTCCCAGGCCCGAGGCGTAAAGAGTCAGCCGCTCGTCGCGTTGCGCTGGATTGTCCTTCGTGACGTATCCGCCATCGGCGTGCAGCAGGGCAACCTGTTTGCTCACCGGGTCGACAAAAACGGCGGGAGCGTACTTCGAAACGGTAATCGGCTGCTGCACCGCTGCGGCTTTGTTAGCCACAGAACGAACTACAAGGGAGTAATTCCCGGCTGCCAATTCAGGCGGGATTTGCGCATTGATTTGTCCCGCCGTCGTTACGAACAAAGGCAGTGGCGAGTTGTTCAGCGTGACGCACGTCCCTCCCAGCAAAATGGGCAGTGGAGTGGAGCCTGCTTGGTCTGACCCTCCCAAGTTCGTTCCAAAAATGGATAGCAGCGAGTTCGGAGCCACCGTCGTTTGATAGGTGGCCAGATTCACCGCGCCCTTGGCGAATACTTTAGGCTGTACCGAAGGCGGGATAGGGTCGAGCGGGATCAGGCTCAGTCCGCTGGTCGTAATAGCGTAAGCCATGGAGCCGGATGAGTCGATCGCCAGCGTCCGTCCGGAAATCGCGGTCGCCCGGCCAGTAGTGGTCGCTTGCGCCATAGGGCCTTCCAGTGTTGAAACCGCGATCCGCATTGGGAAACCAGAGTTCGCGTCCACGATTTCGATCGTACCTGCATCGCTTGTCAGTTGGGTGGTCGACGTCCGGATTGGCTGCGTAAAGCGCACAAACGTGTTTCCGTTACCGGGAGCCAAGGCGGCGACTGGACGCGAAGTGGTACCAGCCAGGGAAGGGCTGACGGGATCCAGCGCCTGGTTCAGCAACTGCCCATTGACGACGAAATATTGTCCCTTGGGACCGGCCGTAATGGGTCCAAAATAGCCCAGCCCTTGAGACTGTTGGAAAGTGGTAAGCGTTCGAGATTGGACGAAGTCGTCGGCTAGCGCGTCGTACAGGTAAACCGAACCGTCCGCCCCTGCGATTACGACGAACTCCCCGCCGGGAGTTGCCGCCATGCTCAAGGGTCCTGTAACCGACTTGGGGAGCCCGTTGGTGGTGCCGATCACTTGGCTGGGACCTCGCGGGACGGCCTGATCGCCAACAATCTGCCAAATAGTTGCAGTGCTGGTGCCGTTTGCATTCGCGACGCTCATGGTGAAAAGCGGACCGCGCAGGGCAGCGGAGATTGCGCTTGGAGTTGAAATCGCCTGATTCAGTGCCAGAGGCGTCGGGGGAAATTTGACGCGTCCTACCATTTGCAGCTTTTCCAAGTCGACGATGCTAATGTTTTCCCCACCGGAGTTGGCTACATAGAGCGTGCCTCCATCCGGAGTCATTCCAAGGGATCTAGGCAGCTGGCCCACTTTGATGCCGCTCAGAAACTTGTGCTGCCGGATGTCGAAGACTTCAACGCGGTTCATGCCGGAGTTGGCAAGGTAGAGCCGTTGACGACTCGAGTCGTAGACTAAATCTTCGAGCGCTTCGTTTGCGGAGATTCCGACGGGGACTGGAATAATCTCCCCCTGTGCCTCCGAATTTCGATTGTTTTGATAAACCCGAATGCGTGAGGGAACGTTGATCGCTTCCGGCGCTTGGACCACGAAGTCATGGCTCGGCGAAATGCTGCCAAGCGCGCGGGCAGCCGCTGGATTGAAACCAAAATCCAAGGCGGCACCGTTGCCATTCTGCTGGATGCGCAGCGAGGGCGCATTCTGCGCGATGCTGGCCGCAGTCCCTGTAGCTCCGCCTCCCTGAACAGGGGGAAGCAGAATCACGATTCCTCCCCCGCCCGGGATGCCGCCTCCCGGTCCGAATCCTACGAATCCACCCCCGCCCAATCCTCCCGGTGCTGTAGGCGTCTGTGTGATTACTTGCGCACTTACAGTCAGCCGACCCGTCCCCGCGTTGCTCACAGTTACCCGGGCTGTTTTTTGGTTGGCGAAGACGCCGCATTGATCGTTATTGAGCAGCACCACCGTGCTGTCGGGGAGCGCGATAGGGTTCTTATTCGCTGTGCTGATCGGGATGATCACGAATCCCGATTCCGAGAGAGCGTATAGATTGGCTCCATCCGAACTCAGCACCATTTTCCCGGCCAGATTCTCCGGAAGCTGCAACGCCATTTGAATTAGCAGATTATCGGGATCGTTCAACATCAATTCGCTGATGTTGGCGCGAGTAGCAGGATTCGTCTGAGGCGATATGTCAAAAGCTGCATAAAGCACGCTTCCGTCCGGGGAAAAAGCACTGCCGCCCTGGTTCGTCTCGGTATTGAAATTGGTATTTGTCTGGATTAGGTAGGGCGAGTTCGCAAGATTCTCTTGAGCCAAAACCTGAAGAGTTGTCATATCGAACAAGGTCGATCCCGACATAAACTTGGAGTTGTCGGAAGCAACCGCCAACACGCCAGAAGGATTCGCGACAAAGCGGCTCCGCAGGACTGTGCCCGAGCTCACTTCGTACACAAACACGCTACGTAGGAAAGTGACGGGAATGTTGACTCCCACGATCAGCGAGCCATCGGGACTGGCCTGCAGGCGGCTCCGAGCATCCTGAAAAGCTTTCCCGGTAGGAGGTGGCAGGTTGGGGGGTAAAGGCGGAGGAGGCGTCACTGGAACTGGCGCTAATGCGGTGGAACCCTGCGCGGATGGATCGTAGATAAGAAGGACGTTCGCGGTATTTCCCGCTCCGCTGCCGATCGTCGAAATGAGAACGCGCTCATCGTTGCCGACTGCCACGCCTTCAGGCTGGGCAGGTAAAGACACACGGCTGATGACGTTCAATACGGTCAGGTCGATCACATCTAAAGCCGAGGAGTCTCGCGCGGTGACGTATAGAAATTTTCCACTGCGCGAAATGGCGGCCGCGAGCGGAGTGCCGTCGGTCTTGATAGGATTCAATAACTTGCGTTGCGCCGTCGAGTACACCTCGATCTGGTTTTTTGAGGTGTTGACCAGGTAGAGTTGCTTCCGCCC
>JANXQZ010000219.1 GCA_025353235.1 Bryobacterales bacterium | reverse complement strand
CAACCCTAGGGACGAAATCTGGCGCGTTCGGCCCTTTTTATATCCCGACAAAACTCGCCCGCGTAAGCCGATTCTTAACAAGGCTGTGGATCCGGCCACTCGCCCTTCCGTCGTGCCGCCGAAATGCGGAAAGCGTTCGCGGAACTCTTCTCGGATAGCCGTCGGTGAGCAAAACAGTCTGGATCCGAGTACATCACGCATTTGGCCAAAGCAGCCTTTTTTGACAGCCCCGTAAAATCGCTGGTGGGCGGGATCTAGAATCGAAGCTGATGCGGTGCGCATGGCTCATGGTTCTCGTCGCGGGGTGGTGTGGGCTCTTGTCGCCTTTAAACGCAGCAACAGAAGCGAGCTTCGGCGCATGCGCAATTACATCCGCCAGAATTACGAGTAACGCAGGCAGCGCTCGTGAAGGGATGAAGCGATTCGGGCCGACGAGCTGGTATCTCCAGATCTGGATGGAACTCAAATTCTCCTCATTTCTTTCGCACGCCATCCCCCCCACTCTCCGAGGCACACCCTCTCGAACGATGAAGCCGCCAGTTCCGCCTTGCTCGAAAGCGGGGATTTGACGACACGCTCCACCCGCTTTGACTCGCTTCGATGCTGGCTTCGGAGTGAACGGATTTCGCGCCTCTCGTTATTAGTGGCGCGAAGCGAAGGCAAAAGCCGACACGAATTCTTCCAGCGGGTCTTATATGATGGATGACGGACGCGGGGCTAGTACGCACCATGCAAACAAGTCATGTTGGCGAGGTAACGCTTCTTCTCGCCGCATTTCGCAATGGGGAACCTGCAGCGGAAGCGCGCCTGATGGAACTAACTTATGTTGAGTTGCGGAAGATCGCCGCGGCGCACATGCGGCGGGAGCGGGCTGCTATTAGCATTCAGACTAGCGACTTGGTCCATGAAACATATCTGCGATTAGTAAATCAAGCCACGGCGCCGTTACAAGACCGCACTCAATTTTTTCAGTTCGCTGCCCGTGTGATGCGACAGATTCTGGTTGATCGCGCCCGCAAACGCCGAGCCGGTAAGCGCGGTGGCGATGTTCTGCAAATCAGTTTGGATAAGGCGCTTGATCTTGCCGAAACAAACTCTGGAGACATTTTGGCCTTAGAACAGGCATTAGCCCGATTACAGAGAGTCGATCCCCGGCAGTGCCAAGTTGTGGAGATGAAATTCTTCGCTGGCATGCCCATTCAGGACATAGCGAAGGTGTTAAACATTACCCAACGCACAGTCAACCGCGATTGGTGCATGGCCCGCGCGTGGCTGTACAAGGAGATGCATGGATGAACCTCCGGCGGTGGGACTGCGTCGAGCGACGGCTCGACCTCAGTGCGAAGCGCGGTGTCAGTAACCGTTCAATCGCAGACCGCCTACTTCCCGACCGTAAAGCGCCGTCGCAACTCATCCGCAAAATTGAACACGAAAGTTGCTTCGTGATCGGGCTTGGGCGGAGCCCCGGAAGGTACTGGAATCTCTACGGCGAGGTGTTTTCCATCCGGTGCCAGATCAAAATTCGTCGCGCCGCCGAGCTTCGACAGCCACACCCGAGGCTTGTCCGGCACAAATGAGTCGCCTCGGACAGAATAAGACACGGCCCTGATCTGGTCACCAGACTGATACAACAATTCCTGCTTCGCCCTGGACCACACCGGTAAATCCCCTCCGCTATTTGAGATAGGCCACCTGACATTTTGGGCAGACGCTGAAAGGGGAAATGGTCGAACATATATTTCGTACTGACCAGATTCATTCGATACATACGCCAGCCATCTCCCGTCCGGTGAAAACACTGGAGCATAATTGTCGAACTGATTCTTCAGAAACAGTTCCGGCTTCCCGGCCTTGAATTGGCCGCCCCTGTCCTCGACTGGAATAGTCATGAGCTGCCAGGGAGAAGAACCGGACGCGTTACTCCTCTCAAAATATGCCAGCCGCTTCCCATCTGGCGAGAAGGACCATGGTGTGGGTTGGAGCTTGCTGCGCAACAACAACTCCGGCTGCGTTGAACCGTCAGCTCGGACAAAGAACATATCCGAGAAAGAACCGAAGACGATATACTCGCCGGTTGGGGTCCAAGTTGGTCCAGACATGCCCGGTACACCAAAGGTCAGCCTCTTCATAACATCCCGTTGCTTGTGGTAGACCCAAATGTCCAGGTTCGATGCCTCGGCTACGGCTACAGCTAGCCGTTGGCCTTCCGGTGACACCCTAAGAGCATCGTAAGTTCCAGGTTTGGCCAAGAGCGGTTTGCCCTTGCCAGCCGCATCGAGCCACTGAATCGCTGTCACCCGGTCCGCAGCGACGCTGCCCTTGCGATAGATCAGTGTGCCGGTGCTGGAAACGTCGAAATGAGCGGCCCCGCCGATCATCTCAAATGCTACGCCGTCCAGCACTGGAATCGCCGTCCCGTGCGTCTCCAATCGATTCAAATCAAATTGAACGGCGAACAGAGTTCCCTTGTTGCTGTACATCAGGTAACCGGCCTCTCTCGATGTAGCCACATAGTGTGGAACCGTGCCGCCCCTAAGCAGCGTCTTTCGACGGCGATTCGCTAGAGACACCACCTCGATGTTGGCATCGTCAACGTTCGGGCCATGCCGGTAGACAGTAAACAATACGGCCTTGCCGCCCGGCAGGACGTACGGATACCCATGGACGTCCTCCCCGCTCGCCAGTTCCGTCACAGGGATGCCCTCGCCACCGCCGGATGGAATCAACATCAAGCTGGTGGGGACCACTCCATCCACTACGATATTTCCATCCTCACCCCAGCTAGCGCCAAAGACGACCCGGTTACCCAACGTGACTACCGCGCCGCCTTCGACAGATACCTTGTTCAGCTTGGTGCCTGTGGCGAATCCGATCCATTGACCGTCTGGTGAAAAGAACGCGAACCTAGCCCCATCGGTACCTGGGACAGCCGTGGCCTGCGGCTGATCGAGCCGTCTGGTAAAGATTTTGAGGGGGCTCCCTCCGATACTGGCAACATAGGCCAGCCGGGTTCCATCGGGAGAGATATTCACGCTACTAATCGTTCCCGAGTTGGGATCAAAAGGCCGCAAGGAAATGTCTGGCCCGAGATCGACATCCATCCGGACCAGTGCCCGCTCGATCACTCGCGGAGCACGCCCCCAATCCAAGCCAAAAATTGCGAGCGCAACCCCAAAAACCCCGGCGAATACCCATCCAAGCGAGGTCCATTTCCGCCTCGCTCCCTGCTTCAGCCCCTCTGCCGGTGCAGGTGAAACGCCGAGGGATCGAAGCGCGAAACCGAGATCCGCCGCCGACTGGAATCTACGTTCCAGCGCCTTTTCCAGGCACCGTTCCACGATGCGAGCCAACGCTGGCGAAACCGCCGTCGGCAACACTGGCGGCTCGGCCTTCAGAATCTCGTTCATCACCTCGACCGACGAAGCGCCATCAAAAGCCCGCTTGCCGCACAGCATCTCATAGAGCACCACGCCGAAGCTGAAAAGGTCCGAACGGTGGTCGGCGGACGAGCCGCGTACCTGCTCCGGCGACATGTACCCGGCCGTCCCCAGCACCACACCGTCGTCAGTATGATCGGCAGTTGTCGATTCCGTCGCCGGGCGGCGATCCTTGGCCAGTCCAAAATCGAGGATCTTTATTTGGCCGCCGTGCGTCACCATGATGTTTTCCGGCTTCAGATCGCGGTGAACCAGACCGGCCGCATGGGCCGCCTCCAAACCATCGGCGATCTGCGCGGCAACCTTGATTGCCTTTGCGGCTGGGATCGCCCCCGCTTCGATCATGACTCGCAGCGTGTCGCCATTGATTAGTTCAGATGCTATCCAGTACGTCCCGTTGTCGCAGCCAATACCGTAGATGGAAACGATGTTGGGGTGGCTCAGCGCGCCTGCTACGCGCGCTTCACGCTCGAAACGGGCGATCCGGCCGGAGTCCTGCGCGAACGCAGAAGGCAACACTTTGATGGCGACGTCCCGCTTTAGCTTGGTATCCTTGGCGCGATAAACTTCACCCATTCCACCGCGCCCAATCAGAGCCAGGATCTGAAAATGGCCCAGAGTGTTGCCAAGCTTCACGGCGGGAGTGGTCTGGACTCCTGAGGTACTCGGTGAACCGTGGAGGAATGATCCTTTATCTGCCGCAGCCTCAGCTTCAAGCAGCGACTCGACCTCGGCACGAAGCCCGCTGTCACTGGGACAAGCTTGCAGCAAAAACTCGGCGCGGCGATCAACCGGTTGCTGCCGCGCGGCTTCGAATAAATCGCCGAGCTGCTTCCAGCGTTCACCTTTCATAGCAGACCTCGCCGACCGATGAATTTTCGGAGTCGGAGCTTGGCCGCCGGCAAAGCCCGGTTCCGAATGACCGGGTATGGGTAAAAGATTAGCGCAGTAGCGCCTGGCTCTAGGCTCAAACCTAAATAATTGCGCATTTCCACCAATTAACCTTGCGTGGGTCGGTCCGGGCTAAGTGCTTGTAGCCACGTGCCATCAAACAAGCAGATCTTGCGGCTAGGAATACGAAAACTTCTCGCTATGTCCCCTGGAGAATTTTATCGCGATTCAGGTAGAAATGCTTAGGCTGGATTGACTGATAGTTAGCAGCACTCGCTGATAGGGATATCGAGGTTCCCCGTTTCCTAGAGATTGCCAAAACGGGCGCGTCCGCTCGCATCCAACGCCACTCACGAATGCTCGGCCACTCCAGCTCTCACGGTGGAATCAGGTTATGCGACTGGCATTGAGTTCCAGAACTCCGTTCTGGGAGACTACACCGATGCGGAACGTGCTGTGACCTAGGCATGGTGCGGGTTTGAGTTCCAGGTTCTCACGAAGCGCACCGAGCGAAGAAGTGAGCGCGGACTTGAGCTATAAGCCAAACACGTGGATGGCGTGAGCCTTGAGAACGAAATGTGCATCAGCCGAATCGACCACCTCAGGAAGTCGGCTGCGCACGTGAACTCTGCTTTAAACGGACTGCTTACCGGCCGGTCGGGAGGCTGAACCTGTGCGGTATTTCATTGCATGATTGTTGGACGGAGAATCGGGATCTGGTACTCCAATTCAGTCGAGATTGTTGGACACTTAGAGATACGACTCAGAGAACGAAAATGCTACCTACTGGTGCATCTCGTACATTGAAAGGCCTAATGCTTAAGGGTTACCTGGCTGATCGGACGATGGAGGCGGGTGGCCCGAGGTAGCTCGCCCACCGCGCTCCAGGAACGCCACTGCTGGTCATACCAGCAATCCACGCTGTATCATTACCGCCGGGCCATTGACTGGATCACGACTTCGCGGCAAAACAGGGCAGATTGGGCCGAAAACCCAGACTTTTGTTACGTTTCCACCTCAGAGTCGGCACTTTCGGAGCGTGATTGCGGACTGCATCGAAGGCACCTTAGAAATAAAAGCGGTTCTGGCAGGCTTCGCACCTGAATGGCCTCAGTTCAAACTGCACGCCGATCAATCGGCGCTAGGCATGACGGTCTTAAAACGCCTGCTCCCAGAGGCGTCACTACAAAAACAAGGACTGCCCAAGTGAAAAGAAAAGCCAGAATTCCGCCGAGCTAAATCGTACTCGTAATTGTATTCTGTTCAGGAACCTGCCCGGAAGCTGCGCTTCCCGGTCACACTCCCTGTTCTTCCTGCATCGTCGTGCACGGGCTCTTGCTGGAAAACTGTGAATACCAGCGCCGAACAGGAGTGACCGCCTCCCAGTCGGTTTGAGCGGGCCAGCGCCATGCACGCAGATCGAACATGAAGCGGAGTAGCCTTATCCGTCGGCGCGGCCTATGCTATTTTCGGCACAAATCCGTCTTCGTTCAGCGATGCTCAGCAGACTGTTTTCTGGGTTTATCGGCTCGGCTACCCTTAGCCTCAGAATGCATTACCTGCACTCCCCCATTTGCTCCTCCACCTTCATACGCGCCTGGCGAATTCCATCACTGTTGAATCGGAGCGTTCGTGTCGAGCGCAGCTTCGCAGGCGCGATCGCAATAGCCGTTGGGGACCAACACGACGGAATGGACGGCCCCGGAAGGTGTGAGGGCCACAACCACGATCTTTCCCGAGTCAGTGATCGCCACCGGCTGCGCCAGGTGTAGCGTCGTCGGCGAGTCGAGCAACTGGTTCAAGTCGACAGCGGGACCGCCATTCTCCCAGAGAGCGGCGTTCGACGTTGTGCCCGGCGCGGTGGATAGGATACCAACCACCTGCCGATGTTTGTTGATGCCGAACGCCAGCGAGTTTGCGAAACCCGGGGAAGCGCCAAGATCGGTCATGCTCTTGGCGTTGCTATCGTAAAGAAAGGCGTGAGCTGTCTGTCCGTCCTTGAGAAGGGCGAATCCGACTGCCTGGCCGTTGTCATTGAGGGCCCACGCCGTGGACAAGGTTCCGCCAAAGGTTCCGATATCGGTGAGAACGCCGCCGGACCAGAAGAACGCGTGATACAACTTGTCGCCAGCGATGTTAGACTGTCCCACGACTTGGCCTTTGTTGTTGAGCGCCGTGCCATAACCGTAGTTTCCCCCC
>JANXQZ010000203.1 GCA_025353235.1 Bryobacterales bacterium | reverse complement strand
GTACCCCGGTCCGCCTTCTATGTTGATCGATCCGAAGAAATCGTATTCGGCGACGTTCACAACATCGCGCGGAACGATTGTCTGCGACCTGTTCCCGAAAGAAGCTCCGAACACAGTCAGCAACTTCGTTTTTCTGGCTCGCGAAGGATTTTACGACGGCACGAAGTTCCACCGCGTCATCAATGATTTCATGATTCAGGGTGGCGATCCGGAAGGCTCGGGGCGGGGTGGCCCAGGTTATAAATTCGCCGATGAGTTGAAAGGCGATTTCAAGAAGCATCAGGTCGGCTCGCTTTCGATGGCAAATGCCGGACCGAATACAAACGGCAGCCAGTTTTTTATAACGCATGTAGCCACAGCCCATCTCAATGGCAAGCACACCGTGTTTGGACAAGTGACGAGCGGCCAGGACATAGTGAATGCGACCAAGCAAGGCGACGAACTCAAGAGCGTAACCATAGAAGAGAAATAACTTCGCGCTAATTTTTTGTGGGGCAGCGAATCCTGTCTGCAGCTGCCATTCAGGCGGCTTCGTCCCACTCCGAAATTCCCCATGCATGAAACCAAGTCGTGCCTGATTGTCGGAGCTGGCATGGCGGGCCTGACCGCCGCCAGCGCTCTATCCCAGAACGGCTGGCACGTAACGCTCCTCGACAAAGGGCGCAACGTCGGAGGCCGGATGGCCACCCGACAAATAGGAGTCAGCCGGTTCGACCATGGCGCACAATTCTTCACTGTCCGCGACTCCCGTTTTCAAAACGCAGTCGACCAATGGGAGGCCCGTGGCTGGGTAAAACCCTGGTTCACAGAAAGCGGGCATATTCGATACTGCGGAGTCGAAGGGATGGCTGGCATAGCGAAGGCCTTGGCCAAGCCGCTTCACTGCCGGACCGCAACAAGGGTCGAGCGAATAGAACCGGTCGACAACTGCTGGCGGCTATTCACAGAAGCCGGCGAAGAACTGAGCGCAAACACTCTCCTGCTTACGCCGCCCGCGCCCCAGTCATTAGCTTTGCTCTCCGCCTGCATCGACCGGTTGCCATCGGGCATAGTATCCGAGATGCGAAGTGTCGCATTCGATCCATGCTTCGCCTTGTTAACCACTTTGGCCGGACCTAGCCGAGTTCCGCCACCAGGCTTGGTGCGGCCTGACACTGGTCCCATCGCGCTCATCGCCGACAATACCGTAAAGGGAATCAGTGCGGGCCCTGCCGCTCTGACCATACATGCGCGAGCAGACTTCACCCGATCTTTTTTCGAAGCAGACCCGCAACAGGTGGCCCAACTCCTACTCGAAGCTGCCGAGCCGTGGCTTGGCAGCCCCGTTCTGACCTCGCAAATACACCGCTGGAAGTATAGCCAGCCACTCGCCGTGTGTGGCGAACCCTGCCTCTACACTCTCGAACCTGCACCCCTCGCATTCGCCGGAGATGCGTTTGGCGGACCCCGCATCGAAGGTGCGTTCTTATCTGGGATGGCTGCAGCCGAGCGAATTACCGCGACGGCTCTTCGATAAAGTTTTCAGCCGCTCACCGCAAAGGGTCATCCAAAGCTCATGACTACTTGCAAAGGAACTGCCCATGTTCGGTAAGGGCGATGTACTGATTTTGCTGGCTGCATTCCTCTCGTTCCTGTTTTCGGTATCGCTATGGTTCGGGTTCGGAATGACCGCCAATAAAGAAGCGGGTGTCTTCGTGGGGCTGTGGGTCCCCTCGATCATAGGAACCGGTATTTACTTCAACCTGGCAATGCGGAGACATTAAGGTGTCCGACCTTGCAATCTTCATGGTCGGGCTAGTTACTTTTCTCTTGCTCGCAGGCGGAATAGGGTTCACCATCGTGGAGATGCGCAGCCTGAGCAAGCCCGAAACAAAGAAACAGTAGTTGAGTCCCGAGGAAGCTGCACGGGCAACCTAACAAAAAGGGACATCCTTTCGGATGTCCCTTCCCACACATGCACACTACTCTTATTACCTAATTGACGCAGTGACCACAGCCGGGCTGCTGACCCCACCTACCGTCAACACAATTTGCTGATTGCCGGTGGCCAAACCTGCCGGCACAATCGCATTCACCTGTAGAACGCCCGAGATCAGTCCTGGCGCTTCACCCGCATAGGTTACGGTCGCGGGTACTCCACCGATGGTTACTGTTACCGCAGCATTTGGCTTCGGGAAGATGCTCCCGTTCGCCGTGGTTACGGAACCCGTAGCTTGAGCCGGCACAAGCACTCCCTCGCCGGTAGCAAAAATGGAAATCACCGACCCGCGCGCGGCTGCATTGCTCGAGCTATTCACGGACAAGTCCTGGTTCAGAATAGCCCCTTGGCCGCTGCCGTTTTGGCCCGATGCGAAGATCCCCGGAGCCGTTGCCACTACGTTCACAGGGAATGAAGCAGACGAAATTCCATTCACACTCACCACTACATTCGCCGAAGTAGCGCCCGCAACCTCGTAGGGAACGATTGCGTTAATCTGGTTCGCCGACACATAAATCAGCGGTGCCTGCACCCCGTTGAACGTTACTGAGGTGTTGCCCAGCGCAGTGGAAACGAATCCGGAAGCCGTAAGCTGCAGCCCTGCGTCCGTTGCTGGTCC
>JANXQZ010000202.1 GCA_025353235.1 Bryobacterales bacterium | reverse complement strand
TGACCAGCAAGAGTCACCCCGAAACCCTTGCTGCGTAGTCTGCTTGAGGAACTCGCCCGTATCCAGGTCGAAGATGCCCTCGTGCGCAGTAGAGCCGTCGCCGCGGACAAGCACGCGCCTCGTAGTGAGACAATGACGCAGAGCCACGTCGCGCAGCTTGCGATCCCCTGTCTCGCGAGCCGTCCAGAAAATGATTCCCACATTCATCATGATGTCGATGAAAATCGAGTTCTCGGCCACAAACGACCGGAGGTATTGGCCCTTTTCCTGAAACCGCATTCCGAGCGTGCGGCCTGCTTCTAAGATCGTTTCCTTCGCCTCCGGATCGCGCGAGACTTGCAGCCAGCGGTAGTACGTGGACATGAAGATAAAGCCGAGATCATGCACTTCGCGATCATGCTTTCTCGACTCCAGCGGCTTGGTGTACCGCACCGCCTGCTCCATCCAGTAGGTGGCTTCGCTCCCGCCCTCCTCTGCGCGCTTGTGAAAGATCCACATCATGCCGGGCAGGAAACCGTCGCACCAATGAGTCCACGCCGCCCCTTCGTGTTTCCACAGGCCGTTGGTGGTGTACATGGGGTAAAAATCGGGATGGCGCTCCACCAGCTTGCGCACCTGCTGTTGTGCAAACCGGAAGGAGCCTTCCAGGAGTTCCCGGTCCGTGTCGAGGACGAATTGGATCATTGCTTATCGGATTTTACCAGCCGGCTACGCAGAGCGAGCGAGAATCCTCGCGGGAGTCTTAACTGCTCGGCCTCAATCACCATCGGCCTCTGCTCGACCGTCTCTTCAGTCTTGTATCCGCGCAGAGAGCTAGGACCGGCAGTGCGAATCTTCAGCACCATCGAAATGGCATTTTGCCGGGCTTTTAGGTCCGCGTGGCTACCCTCGAAGTCCAGGGACTGCATCGAGAAAATAAGGTGAAAGAAGCGGGCCAAATGTTGGATCTGCACAATGCGCCCCGTGAGAATCGCTCCCTTCGGAACAATCACCTGGCCTGCTCTCTTAAGACTCTGCTCTAACCTGAGCCGCACCTCGTCCCCCACTGCCGAGACGGCGGAATCGATCGGCGTCAGCAAGCTGAGACGAACCTCGAAGTCATCGGGCAGCTCGATTTCCCGGATCGCCGACCGTGCCTTAGCGGGAGCATCGGAAAGCGGCTCCGCGAAAGTCAAAACGGACTCGCCCGAATACTGCCGACAGTCATGGAATTGCGTTCGATTCCGATTCTCCAATCCCGAAAACTCAATCATGTCCAGCTGTGCTGAGTTGGGAAGCAGAAAATCCGAGCCGCCTATGCGAGTTATCTCGTAGTCGAGCGCTTTGGTGGATGAAGTTAGCCCGAGGGATTCGGGGATGTCATCTGCAGTCAGTTCGAGACGTACGAGATCGAGCGTCCCCGGTCGAACCCAAACGGAGCCATGATACGCAACGCGCGCCTCATTCAGTCCGACCTTGATGTGATATCCGCTCGATAGCAGCGGCACCCGGTAGTCAAATTTTATGGCCGGTTTACTATTGAGAGTCATTTC
>JANXQZ010000190.1 GCA_025353235.1 Bryobacterales bacterium | reverse complement strand
TATGTCCGGACACAAGCTGTATGGGCCAAAAGGGATCGGCGCGCTGTATGTGAAAAAGCGAACCCATTTGCAGCCTTACTTGTTCGGCGGACGGCATGAGCGCGAGTTGCGGCCTGGAACTGAAAACGTTCCGGGAGCCGTGGCATTTGGTCAGGCAGCGGTGGATGTTCGCGCGGACGAGATGGCAAGGTTGGCTGTTCTACGAGATCGACTGGAGCGCGGAATTTTGCGGCGCGTGGCTGGAACCGGGGTCAATGGAGATGCGACTCAACGGCTTCCCAACACAAGCAATCTGTACTTCGACGGCTTCGATGGCGAAGCGATGGTAATCTCACTCGATCTCAAGGGCTTCGCGGTTTCGAGTGGATCGGCATGCTCCAGCGGTGCCGTGGAGCCTTCGCATGTCTTGCTGGCGCTCGGGCTTTCCAAGGAGCGCGCGAAATCAAGCATTCGGTTCTCGCTAGGGGCTTCCAACACGCAACACCAGGTGGACGATCTGATAGATGCCGTCGCCGAATCGGCTGCGCACTTGAGAAAGCTTTCTCCCACCTACGCGCATGCTTAATGAAACGATTGCTGTTGCAATGTCGGGCGGAGTGGACAGCTCTGCAGTTGCGGGATTGCTGCATCGGCAAGGCGCGAAGATTGTGGGGCTCACCATGCAGCTCTGGAATCAGCGCCGCCTGCCAGAGATGGCCGTCGAAGGCGGAGGCGCGGGACGCTGCTGTTCGCTCGATGATGTCTACGATGCTCGCTATGTAGCGCAGCACCTCGGCATTCCCTACTACGTGGTCAACTTCGAGCAGCGTTTTGAAGAGCAGGTGGTGAAGCCGTTCATTGGCGAGTACTTGGCTGGACGAACGCCGATTCCGTGCACGCTGTGCAACAACTTCATCAAGTTCGACCAGTTTCTGGAAATGGCTGAAGGCGTCGGCGCGGCGAAGATCGCCACGGGCCACTATGCACGCATCGATTTCAACGGTGAGTCAGGCCGTTATGAGATGCGTAAGAGCGTCGACCGGGCCAAAGATCAGACCTATTTTCTCTTTGGGCTGAAACAAGATCAGATGGCGCGCACTCTATTTCCGCTGGGCGGATATTTGAAACCGCAGGTGAGGGAACTGGCGCGCGAGCTAGGCATCCCGGTGGCTGACAAGCCGGACAGCCAGGAGATTTGCTTCGTGCCCAACGGCGATTATGCGGGCTTTATCGATGCTTATTTTCGCGAGCAGGGCATTGCGAGCGAGCAGACTCGGGGAGACATCGTGAACACGGATGGGCAGGTGATCGGTGAGCACGAAGGCGTGCACCACTTTACAGTGGGGCAGCGGCGCGGACTGGGCATTGCGGCGCGCGAGCCGCTCTATGTGATTGCGACGAAGCCCGCCGAGCACCTGGTGGTGGTTGGCCGCAACGAGGATCTTCTGCGCGCTCGGCTGACGGCCAAGGAAGTGAACTGGATCTCTGTGGATGCCATTCGAGCACCGCTGCGCGCGGAAGTAAAGATTCGTAATAAGCATTTGGCCGCTAGTGCGATGCTCTATCCCACCGCCGATCCGAACCGCATCGAGGTACACTTCGATGAGCCGCAGCGGGCCGTTACGCCTGGCCAGGGGGCCGTGTTCTATGCGGGCGAACTCGTGCTCGGCGGCGGCTGGATCGAGTAGGCTCTGCTTCAGTATTGGTTCTTCCGCTTCGCTTTGTGGACTGTGGCCCATTCGGGTCCGGGGCTAGCCCAATTCTACGCCCGGCTCCTAGATCGGTTGGTTCCAAGGCTGAGGCGGATCGCAAATCAAAATTTGGAGCTGGCCTTCCCGAAGAAGACTGCCGTCGAACGCAGCCGAATTGCGGACGGAGTTTTTCGCTCCATCGGAAGATTGCTTTTCACCTTCTCTCGTTTTCCAGAAATCAATGCCGCAAACGTAGGGCAATGGATCCGGTATGAGGGCTTGGAGAATTACCTTGAGGCGAAGCAGCAAGCGCGGGGCGTGCTGGTGGCCACGGGGCATCTGGGCAATTGGGAGCTGAGCGCGTTCACGCACGCGATCATGACCGAACCCATGCATTTTGTGGTGCGTCCGCTGGACAACGAGCGGATCAATGCATTTGTGGAAGAGCGCCGAAAGCTGACGGGCAACCATCTCATCGGAAAATCGGATGCCCCTCGGTCTATTCTGCGGGCCTTGCGAAAAAACGGCTCCGTTGGAATACTGATCGATCAGAACACGTCCTTGCAAGAGGGTGC
>JANXQZ010000117.1 GCA_025353235.1 Bryobacterales bacterium | reverse complement strand
TCCTGGCGGCATCGGAGGTGCCTGCGGCCGCGGCGCCGCGACGCTGGAGGGCGGAATCTCTCAGCGAACTCATCCGCTACATAGTCGAAGTCCATCACAGCTACTTGCAGAGTGAACTGCCATCGCTGGGCCGGGTGATCGCGAACCTGGATGATCTTCGTGGCACCCGCCACCCGGAGCTTCTGCCTTTACGCCGCGCCCTTGTTCGCCTCATAGAAGAGCTTCCAGCCCACATGAAGAAGGAAGAGGCTGTTCTATTCCCGGCGATTCTCCGCATGGAACAGGCGGTCAACGCTAAGGAGGTGTTACCAACATCACCGTTCGGATCTGTTCGCAATCCGATCTGGATGATGGAGCAGGAGCACGATGCAATGGCTTCCATTTTGAGTGAGGTCCGTACTCTAACCGGAGACTACGCAGACCAAGACCTCGAAATGTTCCGCGTCGTGTCTCAAGCCTTGCAGCCGCTCGAAACCGATTTACACGAGCACATCCATCTCGAGAACAACATCCTATTCCCAAGGGCGATGCAGCTGGAAGCACTGTTGAACGAGGGACCAAAATGACAGGGGCCAGCCTATGGAAGGGACCCTCCGCAATTGTCCGGCACGCAATTCGAGGCAAGTGCTCGCGGGCATCGGCTGCTTTTCGATCAACGGTCGAACTCCTCCGGCGCGGCGGCGCGGGGCCTTGAGTCTCGGGATCTGGCGGTTCACGTATCCACGGAGAAGACGACGCAAGCGGCGCGGCTGGGTTCCCTTTGGGTGGAAGTCACGATGCTGGGTCTGGAACAGGGCATTGCGTCGAAGTGAAGAGACTTGTCAAAGCGCACCGGCACTTTGACACAGCATAACAGGTACACCGCTAGCAGGTGACCGGAGGCCATTTACTGACTCGGCTATGTGGTTGCACGAGTGGTTCGCAATCCCGGTCATTCCAGGTATCCGGCCAAGTTGTCTGAGTTTTTCAATGGAGCCGTGTCTTATGGTTACTAAGTGCGAGGTCACCGCGACGAAGGGCGGCCATCCATGGGCCGTGATTCTAGCTGGAGGCGAAGGCAGACGTCTCCTGCCTTTGACTCGGCTCATTTCCGGAGACGATCGCCCCAAGCAGTTCTGTCCCATATTCGGCGGAAAGTCTCTCCTTGCTCATACGCGGGCAAGGTTGGCCGACGCTATTGCCGGAGATGACACGATGTTTGTCGTCACCAAGGCGCATGAATCCTTCTATGCGGACGAATTGGCTGACGTGCGGGCCCCTCGGATCATAGTTCAACCTAGTCTAGTGCGGCCTAAATAGTAATTACTATCGCTGGGCTTCGTCCTTAGAATGAGGAGAGCCGAACGAGATGCGTGTTGCCCGCTCCGTAGTTCTTGAACCTGATCAACAAGAAGCTTTGGAAACCCGCGCACGTGCGCGAAGTGCCTCGGCGCGGAGCGTGGAACGGGCGCGGATTGTTCTGCTGGCGAATGCTGGGTTGCAGGACCGGGAGATCGCAGCCCGATTGACAATCACGCCGGAGAAGGCCGCCCGCTGGCGCAACCGATTCCTGGACGGAGGATTGCCTGCGCTGGAGAAAGACGCGCCGCGTCCCGGAAGAACGCCAACGATTACGCCGGCCAAAATCCAGGACGTCATCCGTATGACGACGCAGGAGAAGCCTCGCAACGCGACTCACTGGAGCACCCGCAAGATGGCGGAAGCAACCGGCCTCAGCGAAAAGAGCGTGTGGCGGATCTGGCACAAGCACGGTCTGAAACCGCACCTGACGAGAACGTTCAAGGTGAGTAACGATCGTCAGTTCGCCGAGAAACTGGAAGCCATCGTCGGGCTTTATCTGAACCCGCCCGAGCATGCCATCGTTCTGTGCGCCGACGAGAAGAGTCAGATTCAGGCTCTGGACCGCACTCAGCCAGGGCTGCCACTCAAAAAGGGACGCTGCGGAACGATGACCCACGATTACAAGCGCAACGGCACCGCGACGCTCTTTGCCGCATTGAACACTCTTGATGGCACGGTGATCGCCATGTGCGAGGATCGGCACCGCCACCAGGAGTGGCTCAAGTTTCTGCGCGTGATCGACATGGCGAGGCCTGCGGGAAAAGCCGTCTATCTGGTTGCCGACAACTATGCCACGCA
>JANXQZ010000112.1 GCA_025353235.1 Bryobacterales bacterium | reverse complement strand
GATACCCTCGTTATCTGGGGAGGAGAGTTCGGACGCACCCCGTTCAATGAGAAAGGCGACGGGCGCGACCACAATCCTTGGGGCTTTACGACCTGGATGGCGGGAGGCGGGATCAAGCCGGGACAAGTGATCGGCACCACGGATGAGATTGGGTTGCGGGGCATCGACAAACGGGCGCACGTGACCGACCTTCACGCCACGATCCTACACGCGCTGGGTCTGAATCATACCGATGTGACGTTCTCGCATAATGGCCGTCCAGAGCGGCCGACTATCGTTACGGGTGAAGTGATCCGCGAGGCATTTGCTTAAGAACAATTACTCAAGCCGCCGCACTGGAAAAACTCCTCCTCCGGCCTCGCGCTCATAAATTTCGATCCATTGGCCGCGTCGGGTCCACCGCATAACCTGTCGCAGACCGAGCCGATCGCGGCACTCGGCCGCCGACATCTGCGGCTCGTACTCATAGAATTGAGCGAGAAAGCGTCGAGTCCAGGCATACCGCAACACGCCCCATTCCGGTTCCCAAGTGCGCGAGTACAGCACCAACACATCCACCTGCCTGGAATCCAGCCGCTCTAGCGTGGACGCGCGCAGGTCCGACGTCTCTTGAGTCTTCAGTCCTCGCTGCACATATCCGAACTCAGGCTGGCGCAATGCCGCAGTCAACGGCCAAGCCGTATAAATGACGCTGCCCGCATAGCCTTGCTCCAGATATTTCGCCGCCGTTCTGTGCAGTTCCACGAAGTCGGCCATAGCCAAATTGTTCTCGTAGGGAAACGGGTAAGGCGGATTCACGAAGAGGCCGGCGAGCAAGCCGCATACCAGCGCCGCCACGCTAAGATTGCGCCACAAGACGGGCAGTATGGTCCACGCCGCCGCAATCGCGATATAGAAGATCGGCAGCACGGGGACCAGATAACGTTCGAGCTCAGCGCCTCCGAGCAGGCTCACGAGCACAACGTGAGCCCCAAAAAATATTCCGGTGATGCGCCAAGAATCGCTTCGGAACATGCCCTTCCTAAAGGCAAGGATGATTGCGATAGTTCCTACCCAGCGAAAATCGGCCAGGAACAAATAATAGATTCGGCGAACAAGCGACGCCGCCGCGCGCACAGGGTGGAGAGAGTAGGCAATGTTGTAATGAGCGAAGCCCGGATCCCCGAACAGGGAGCCGGTGGTGTGCCACAGCAATCCCAGCCAAGCGGCCAGAATCAGAAACGACGGCGCATAATAAGCAGCCTGTTGCCTCCGCCCCGGTTGGAAAAGCAGCACTGCGCCAAAGATCAGCGGCAGCAGGATGCCCGTTTCTTTGGCAAGCACGACAGCGATGCAGGCCAGTCCGGACGCCAGATGCCGCCCTTGCAGGAAGAGCAGCAAAGCACCGAGTCCAAAGACCATGGCTGGCATATCCAGCTGCGCCATCATCGATTGCGTGTAGAACAAGGGGTCGACGAGCAGCAGAAGGATGGCGAAGAACGCAGGCGCGCCGCCCAGTCCCCGGCAAAGCTGGATTGCTAGAAGGAAGCCGAAGAGCAAGCCGAGCGCGGCGAGCAAGAGCATGGCGGAGCGAGTTGCTGGAATCGAGTATCCTGCGATCTTCCATGTAAGCGCGAGCCAAGCCATTACGCCGGGCGGATGCACGTTGGGGACGGCGGAGTGCGGGACCAGAGCGCCGTCATGATAAATGTCGAGCGCAGCCGGAACGAACTGGCCGAGCTCATCCCAGAAGTAGGGAAGGCTGAGGTAGGGGGCGTGCGATAAAAACAGAGCGGCGGCGAAGGACGCGAAGAAAAACAGATACGCTCCAACTGACTGGGAGCGGAGCCTGGCTCGCATGCCTGACTACTGAATCACGGATGCTTGCCCGGCTTGAGCCTCCAGCCGAATTTCTCCGAAGGTAGCTTCGTACTGCGAAAGATTTTGCGTCAGCACGTTGTGGAGCGCCTTGGCCTGTTGGGGGCTGAGGTAGATCCCTTCAAAGTTGCTGATGGACACCGTGTCGGCGGAAGTCTGGTTGACAGTTCCGAACATCAGGAAGAAGTCCCATAGGTTTACCCTCACTTGAACGCTATTCGCATAATTCTCGCGATAGTCGGCCCGATTGGACAGCTGAATCTTTGGCGGGGTCTGAGAAGGGGTCATAGAGAACCATGGTGACATACCTCCGCACGCATCGCGACTGTATGCGGCAAACCTTTGGAACTATGCGCGCACCTGGAACATCTAGGAAGAAGTTGGTGTTTAACACATTCATGCATTTATCTCCTCGTTGGCCGGGTTTTATGCTCGGGCTCTTGATTGCACTCGGCTTAACTCCCCAGGCTCCCGCACAACAACAGGCAGACGAAGCGATTGTAAACGTGCCGGTTCCTGGGCCTGCACCCATCGACAAGCGGGTATTCGGCGTATTGCCGAACTATCGAACTGCGGAGGGTTCGCAGCCCTTTCAGCGAATTACGGCGAAGGAGAAGTTCACCATCGCTACCAAGGACTCTTTCGACTACCCCGTCTTCGGAACCACTGCCTTCTTCGCGGGACTTTCTCAATTGCAAGGCTCCGACAACGACACGTACGGACAAGGCTTGAAGGGCTTCGCGCACCGCTATGGCATCAACTATGCCGACCAAGTGATCGGCAACTACTTTCCCGAGGCCATCATTCCGGCCTTATTTCATAGCGATCCCCGCTACTTCCGCAAGGGCGAGGGCTCCATTAAGGGGCGCGTTGGGTACGCGGTCAGCCGCATCTTCATCTGCAAGAGCGACAATGGCAACAACATGTTTAATGTAAATGAGTTTATTGGAAACTCTGCCGCCGCAGTAGCAGCATCCGCCTACCATCCGCATCAACGCACCCTTGGCGACATGACCACCCAGTGGGGCACCTTCGTCTACACCGACATGGCTGGCCAAGTGATGAAAGAGTTCTGGCCGGACATCAAGCGCAAGCTGATCAAAAACAAGCACTAAGGCCCCTTCTCTCATTGAGGATTCCGGTTATCTAGGCGCTGACGCTAACTTTTGCGTCATACTATACGTCTAAGATTAGTCCAGGAATGAGCGCAGTCCCGTCTCCACTAGGTCCTCCTCGCCCCACTCCGTTAAAGCCGGATTTGGTCCCCTCGCGCCCGCGCAAATCTCGGAACGGAGGTTTGTGGATTGGCTTGCTCTTAGCTCTGCTCATGATCGGCGGCGCGCTGTGGCTGCAGCGCGGCAAAAACGCCAGCGCTCCCGCAACCGGGTTGAGAGGATCGCTGCGAAGCGCGAAGGTGGTGTCCGGCTCCATCGAAAACACCCTGCGACTGACTGGTGTAACGGCTGCTGCTAGCTATGTGTCGCTGATCACGCCTCAACTTAGAGGCAGCCGGAGTGACCGTTTGCGCGCTAACACTCCATCGGCGGGAACGAGCGCAACCGCACCCGCCGCGACTGCCACCGCATCCAACTCGGGTTCAGGCTCAGCCGCCCCAGCCTCACCTGCCAGCGGAACGGCTTTTCAATCCGCGACGAATCGGTTTGGCGGATCCTTGCGGGGCAGCTCGGCAACAACCAACGCCTCCGCTCGCGCGAACACGCCAGCGCAATCGGGATCCATGGGTTCCGCCGGACTCGGCACAGCGGCTGACTCGCTCGGCGGCGGCCCGGGGCCTGGGGGCGGAGGCGGATCCGACGAATTCATGCTCGTTCTGCAGGACGTGGTTAAGCCCGGAACCAACGTGAAGAAGGCTGGTGTCGTTGCTGAATTTGATCGCCAATTCATGATGCTCCGCCTGGACGATTACAAAGCCAGCGTGTCGCAGTCCGAAGCCAGTCTTACTAAACAGAAAGCCGAACTCGACATCAAGCGCAAGGCGCATGAGCAACTGGTTGATTCCGCGAAGGCCGACCTCGATAAAGCGAAGCTGGACTTGAAGACTGCGCCGGTCCTGTCGTCCATCGATGCGGAGCGCGCCAAACTTGCGGTGGATCAGACGGATGCAAAATACAGACAGCTGCTGGCAGAGGTGAAGTTCGTCACCATCTCTGAGCAGGCCGCAATCCGGAACGCCGAATTGGACCTTGCGCAAGCGCGAATCGAGTTGACGCGGGCTCAGGCGAACGCGGACAAAATGATTGTGAAGGCACCCATAGACGGTTTGGCGGTGATGCAAAACATGTTCCGAGGGGCGGAGTTCGCTCAAATCCAGAAAGGGGATCAGCTTTGGCCGGGCATGTTTTTCATGCAGGTGGTGAACCCGTCGTCGATGGTCATCAACTCGACCGTGAATCAGGTAGATGTCGACAAGCTTCGAGTCGGCTCCAAGGCTCGAATCCATTTCGATGCATATCCGGGGCTCGACCTTCCGGCGCATGTAGAGTCGATCGCGGCTGTCACGAAACCCGGCGGATTCAGGGCAAATTTCGTTCGAGAGGTTCCCGTAAGGTTGAAGATCGACAGCATGGACGCGCGCGTGATTCCAGATCTGTCCGTGAGCGCCGACGTCATTCTGGAAGCCGGGGAATCAGCTGCGGCGCTGGTGCCGACGGGCGCCGTGTTCGAGGAAGGCAGCCTCGGCAAGACATACGTTTTGGTCAGGCAGCCCTCCGGATGGGAGCGCCGCGCCGTGAATCTGGGGATCGTGAATCATTTGGTCGCGTCCGTGAAAAGCGGCTTGCGCCCCGGCGAGGAAGTCGCAATTGACCGGCCGCATACCGCTGAGGAAAAGCCGTAGGGCCCTGGGCCCCGTCCAAAGGAATCGATGTCAAAGGATCTGAAACCCAAGCAGCGCCTAGGCCAGCAATCTTCCCGCAAGAAGAAGCTGATCACGTGGACGATTCTGCTGCTGGCGTGCGCGAGCGGGCTGTTCGCCGCATATCATTACGGCACCAGCACCACCAAAGTGGACGTGCAGGTGGCTAAGGCGCGCATCAGCGAATTCACGATCAGCGTGCGCACGCGAGGCGAAGTCAAGAGCACCCGGTCACAGACCCTGACCGCTCCTCAAGTCCCTGACCCGCGCATTGTCCGCTTGGCCGAATCCGGCAAGCCGATCAAGAAGGGCGACGTAGTCATCGAATTCGACCGCGCCCAGCAGGAGCAGACTTACCTCGAGAAAAACACCAGCGTGCGCACGGCCGACAGCGAGATAACGCAGATGAAGGCCACGCAGCAGATCACCACCGAAATGGACAGCATGAATCTGATGACGTCTGAATATAACGTGGAGCGAGCCAAGCTGGAGGCGAGCAAAGCCGAGGTGCTGTCTGCCATCGAAGGGGCCAAGAATCAGATCAATGTGGACGTTAGCAAGGGCGATCTGGATCAGGTGAAAACCACGATGACGGCCCACAAGGTTGGGGACAAAGCCGATATGGAGCGCCTGGATCAGAAGAAGGACAAGACGCTTCGCGACTCTGACCGCGCCAAGGGATATCTCTCGATGATGGTGCTGCGGGCTCCCAACGACGGAATCGTGAACGTACTTCCGAACTTTCGAAGTTCGGGATCCTTCGGCTCCACGCCTCCTCCTTTCAAGGAAGGCGACAAAGCCTGGACGGGCGCAGCCATCGCCGAGATCCCGGACCTCTCTCAAATGCGCGTGGAACTCAAGCTCGACGAAGTGGATCGAGGCAAGCTCAAGACGGGCCAGAACATCAAGGTGCGCGTAGATGCAATTCAGGAGAAGGAATTCTCGGCCACCCTGGATTGGATCAGTCCCATTGCAACCGTCAACTTCCGAGGGATGGGGCTGACTGAAAAGATTTTTCCAGCCTTTGCCACGCTGAAGAATCTGGATCCGCGCCTGCGCCCAGGGATGACCGGTTCGGTGGAGATTGTGATCGAGAGCCATCCCAACAGTCTTCTCATCCCAACCAGGGCGAGCTTCCTGTATCAAGGCAAGCCGGCCGTGTATGTGCAAAAGGGCCCCGACTTTGCGATCCGGCCGATTGAGGTTGGCCGCCGAAACGACACCGATATCATCGTTCTGAAAGGGCTGAAGGCCGGAGAAGTTGTGGCGCTGGAGAATCCCGCCGAGGCGGCCAGGAGAGCGAAAAAGCTGTAGCCGCCGGGCTGCTCGGGATCTTAAAATTGAAAAAACTCCTTGTCAGAGTAGTGTTAATCGCGTTGGCGGCTCTGGGTGTGTGGCGGGCTTACGGCTTCTTCACCCAGATGCCACAGCGCCAGCAGCAGCTCATGGCGACTACGAGGGTCCGCCGCGGGGACGTGATTGTCCGCAGCTACGCGCGCGGCGAATTGCGTGCCACGCGCTCGGTAACATTGATCGCACCCAACCTGTTCGGCACCGTGCAAGTCACCCGTCTAGCGCCGCTCGGAAGCTTCGCGCACGAGAAAGACCTGGTAGTGGAGTTCGACGATTCAGAAGTGAATTCGCGCCTCGAAGAAAAGCAGCTCGAACTCGATCAGATTGACGAGCAGATCAAGAAAGCCGAAGCCGACTTGGCCGTGCGCAACAATCAGGACCAAGTAGACTTGCTGACCGCCCGTTTCGGCGTGCGCCGGGCCGAGCTCGAAGTGAAGCGCAACGAACTGCTCTCTGCAATTGACGCGAAGAAGAATGTGCTCTCGCTTGAAGAAGCCAAGCGCCGCTTGCAGCAGCTGGAGCATGACATCAAGTCAAAGCAGGAGCAATCGGAAGCGCAGATCGCGGTGTTCCGGGCCAACAAGAGCAAGGGAGTTCTGGAGTTGAGCCGCGAGAAGGCGCGCCTCCAGCAAGTGAAGCTGCTCGCGCCGATGACGGGCTTGGTTGCGATTCGCCAAAATCGTCCCAACTTCTTCTTTCCGGGCATGCAGATTCCGGACATTCGCGAGGGCGATCAATTGAATCCCGGCATTGCGGTTGCCGATGTGCTGGATCTTTCCGAACTCGAAGTTCTGGCGCGTGTCGGCGAACTGGATCGGGCCAATCTGCGCGAGGGCCAGGACGTTCGGATTCAGTTGGACGCGATTCCAGGCAAGAAAATTACAGGCAGGATCAAGAGCATGAGCGGTGCCGCCACTGCCAACATTTTCTCCAGCGATCCCGCCAAAAAATTCGACGTGGTCTTCTCGCTGGATATGAAGGAGCTTTTCAAAACACTCGGAGTAAAGCCGGAACGCATTCAGCAGATTCTCGCGGTGGCTGAACAGAATCGCAGGAAGCCAGCGCCTAGCCCGGGCGGACCGCCTCCACCCGCCGCGCCCGGTGGGCCCGCCAAGGCAGCGCCGCTGCCGATGGCTGGCATGAGTGCAGCGCAGTTTTCGGACAAAGAGCTGGCCGATGCGAAGCTGCCCCCGCCTCCCGAGGAGAATTCACAGTTCGAAGTGCTGCTCAGGCCCGGACTACTGGCCGACATTGAGATCATCGTGGAGAAGATCCCGAATGCCGTTCACATCCCGGTGCAGGCGGTATTTGAGAAAGATGGAAAGCTGGTGGCTTACGTGAAGACCGGCAATCGTTTTGAAGAGCGATTCTTCACTCCGCTGAAACGCAGCGAATCTACGATGGTGGTATCCAAAGGCCTGCAGGAGGGCGATGTAGTGGCGCTAGCCGATCCTACCCTGAGTAAGAGCGACAAGAAAAGAGGAAAAGCGGGAGGCGGCGCGATGGGCGCGCTGCCTGGAGGGAAGTAACCATGGCAAGCTTTTCCGGTTACCTGCCTGAGCTGTACATGGGGCTTTCGAGCCTCCTGGTCCACAAGCTTCGCAGCTTGCTGACCATGCTCGGCATGATCTTCGGCGTCGGCGCGGTGGTCGCCATGCTCGCCATCACGGCGGGCGCGCAAAAAGAAATGATGAGCTACATCGACCTGCTGGGTGTGAACAACATCATCATCGAAGCCAAAGAAGCGGTGGATCGCAACGAGTTGCAAACGCGCCGCGGCATATCCCCCGGCCTCACGTTCCGCGACTACCGCGCCATTTCGGAGAACGTTCAGGGCATCGAGGCGCTGACTCCGCGCAAGCGTTTCAAGCCGCTCAAAATTCTTCCAAAGCCCACTCAAGAAATGCCTCTGCTGATTGGGGTTGAGCCACGCTTTCTCGAGATCAACAGCCTGCGCATGGTGGAGGGCCGCTTCTTCAGCGACGACGATAACGCACGGTCAGCGCCCGTCTGCGTGCTCGGCGAGAGCGCTAAGGTGAATCTGCTTGGCTACGATCCGGCTGAGGGCAAGTACGTAAAGATCAACGATACGTGGCTGCAGGTGATCGGCGTTCTAGCCCAACAGGCAACCGCCGACTCCGATGTCGAGGGCCTCGAAGTAGTCGACCGCAACAATCTCATCATTGCTCCCTTGAACACCGTCATGCGGCGTTTCGAGGATAACAACAGCTATCTGCGCGACGAGATCGACGGTATCTACATTAAAGTTCAACCCAACACGGATTCCATCGAAACCGCGAGCGTGGTGAATGCGCTGCTCTCCACCACGCACAAGGATGCTGGCGATTTCAACGTAGTGGTGCCGGCGGGCTTGCTCGAACAGAAGCGCCGCACCCAGTTCACCTTCAAAGTAGTGATGATTTGCATCGCGGGCATTTCCTTGCTCGTAGGCGGAATCGGCATCATGAACATCATGCTGGCCACGGTTCTTGAGCGCACCCGCGAGATTGGAATCCGTCGCGCGATTGGCGCGAGACAGTCGGATATCATCCGTCAGTTTCTAATGGAAGCGGTACTGATTTCGATTCTCGGCGGATTGATCGGAATCGCCTTCGGCTTTACCCTTTCGCGCGTCATCGCGGCGGCAGCCGGATGGTCCACGGTTGTGACCGCCACGTCGATAGGAGTCGCGTTCGGCGTCTCGGTCGGCATCGGCCTGGTGTTCGGAATTTACCCCGCCGTGCAAGCGGCCAAATTAGATCCAATCGAAGCAATCCGGTACGAATAATCCTGTATGCGCCTTTATATAGCCATTCTCTTGTTCGCCGCTACTCTGTCAGCGCAGAAAGCGGCGTACGATCCCTTTTTTCCCAAGCCATCCTACTTTCGGAAGCATTTCGGGCCTGCGCCCGGCCGCGTCGAATTGCAGCCGCCCGCCCGCTTGGGCGATTACGTTGTCGGCGAGAAGCTGGAACTCTCGCTGAAGAATTATCTGGAGTTGGTGATGGCCAACAACGGCGATATCACCATTCAGAAACTCACCGTGGAGTTCAGCCGCGACGCGATCACGCGCGCTTTTTCCGTCTTCGATCCGCAGGCCCTCGCGCGCTTCAGCACGGCGCGCTCGAAGAGCCTCCAGTCCGGCATCTCCATCGCGGGCGTGAGCACGGCCGGGAATTTTATCCAAAGCCAGTTGAACCAGCCCATCAGCCTGCAATACTCGCAGACCCTGCAAACCGGCACGCAATACAACGTTGTCTTCGGCGACATTAAGACATCCACAAATAACTCGGCCGTGACGCTCAATCCGCAGGTGGCTTCAAATCTGAACGTGAATTTGCTGCAGCCGTTGATACGGGGTCGCGGAATGTACTTATCGCGCCTGCCGATCTCCATCGCCCGCAGCAGGCTTCGCGCGGCAGACTACGGATTCGAGGATCAGCTAATCCAGTCAATCACCGCTGCTGAAAATGCGTACTGGGATGCAGTGTCCGCTCGCGAGAATCTACGGGTGCAAGAGGAATCACTCAAGCTGGCAGATGCCGCCTTGAAACGCGCTCAAAAGGAACTGGAGCTAGGCGCGACATCGCCGCTGGAGATTTACCAACCGGAAGCAAATTTCGCCAATGCGCAATTGGCCGTAGTGCAAGCGCAGCACAACTTGGCGAACACGGAAAACGCCCTGCGCCGTCAGATGGGCGCCGACCTGGATCCTAAGTATCAACGCGTGCCATTGGTGCTGACGGAACCGGTGGAGTCTCTAAATGACTTGTCTACGCTCGACCCCGAAACAGCCGTTGCGCAAGGCCTGCGCAGGCGTCCCGATCTGAAGAACGCCATCCAGAGTCTGGACGCCGACGACCTCAACCTCCGCTTGACCAATGACGCCCTCAGACCCGACCTTTCCTTTACCGCTCAGTACGGCTCGTCCGCTCTTGCTGGATACGCCTATCCCGGCTATGGCGGCCCCACTGCTCTCATCGGCGGGATCGGCAGCACCCTGGGCAGCGTCTTGGGGTTCAGCTATCCGATTTACGGCTTCGGCTTGATCCTGCGCCTGCCGATTCGAGACCGCAAGGCAAGCGCCGACCTCGCGGACGCGCTGATCCAGAAAAAGATCGACGCACTCAGGCAGCGCACCGCGGAAGAGAACATTCGTCTCCAAGTGCTCAACGCGGTGAACCAAATCGAAAACAGCCGCGAAAGCGTGAAGATTGCAAAGATCGCGCGGGATCTTGCCCAAAAGCGCGTGGAAGCAGATCAAAAGCGCTACGAACTCGGCACCACCACGCTCTTCTTCGTGCTCGCTTCGCAGAACGATTTCGTGCTGGCTGAATCGAACCTGCTGAACCAATACATCAACTACCGGCGCAATCAAACCACGCTGCTGCAGCGCACCGGCCAGTTGCTCGAAGAACGCGGAATCGTGATCCAGTAGTGGGCAAGATTCGCGTCCTCTCCGACGTAGTAGCGAATAAAATCGCCGCCGGAGAGGTGGTAGAGCGGCCCGCATCGGTAGTAAAAGAGCTACTCGAAAATTCCCTCGACGCCGGAGCCAAGCGCATCCAAATCGAAGTTGACTCCGGCGGTCGACGTCTGATCCGCATCGCGGACGACGGACACGGAATGCTGCGCGATGACGCATTGCTGGCATTCGAGCGGCACGCCACCAGCAAACTCAGCGACGTAAAAGATCTCCTCTCCATAGCCACGCTCGGATTCCGCGGCGAAGCGCTGCCCGCGATCGCATCCGTCTCGCGACTGCTGCTCGAAACCAGGTCGGGCGACGAGAATAGCGGCACCGCAGTCGAGATCGCCGGTGGAAAATTGCTGCGCTGCGACGAGCATCCTGCGCCGCCAGGCACCGTAATCACGGTGCGCGATCTCTTCTATAACGTGCCCGCGCGCAAAAAGTTTTTACGGTCAGACCAAACTGAGCTGGCCCACATCGCCTCGCTTGTCACGCATTACAGTCTGGCGCATCCGCACCGTGCCTTTCAGCTTCGCAACGGCGCGACCGATCTACTCGACGTGACGCCTGTGGAAACACTGCGCGAGCGCGTGTACCAAGTGTTTGGAAAGCGCACTCTGGAGGACCTCACCGACCTCGGAATGATCGAAGGGGAGCTGCAAGTGCAGGGCAATGAGGAAACCGAAACCCGAGCCTTTGCCCTGCGCGGATTCGTGTCGAATCCCCAGGTTCGCAAGCTCAACCGCAATTCAATTTATCTCTTCGTCAACGGACGGCTCATTCGCGATCGCCTGCTGCTGCATGCGCTCTCGTCGGCCTATTACAACCTGACGCCGCCCGCCTGCTACCCTTTCGCGCTGTTGTTCCTCGATTGCGATGCGGAGGAAGTGGACGTGAACGTTCATCCGTCTAAAACCGAAGTGCGCTTTCGACATGGCACCTTCGTCCACGATTTTCTGCGCGACGCAATCCGAAATGTCCTGATCACAGCCCGGCCCGCGACTGGAATATTGATGCCTGAACAAGTGCAGCCCGCAGCTGCCTTGCCCTTTTCCGATTTTACCCAGCGCATTGAGAACGAGCAGTTCGTGTCCATGCCGGACGCGGATCAAATGAACGAGCGAGTGGAAGATCTGCCCGTGTTCACGCTCAAAACTCCGGCGAGTCCCGCGCCGCGCTTCGATTTCGCCATGCCTGATACTCATGGGCCGATCGCCACGGCTCCCCAGGAGAGTCTCGCATCCATAAAAGATCTTCGGCCCATCGGCCAGCTTCACAACAGCTTCATCATAGCCGCCGGCCGCGACGGTCTCTGGATCATCGATCAGCACGTGGCGCACGAGCGGATTCTGTTCGAGCAGGTCTTGAAGCAGCAGGCGCAGGGTGGCGTCGAGCGTCAGCAACTCCTCATGCCGATCATCGTGGAGGTGACAGCTGCGCAACAAATCGAATACGCGCGCTTGGCGAGTGAACTGGAGCGGTCAGGCTTCGACTCGGAGCCATTCGGAAACCGCACCATCGCCGTCAAGGCCGCCCCGGCGGGGATTGGGCCTGCGGACATAGAGCGCGTGCTGTTTGAAATTTTGGAAACGTCGGAGCGGGAGTTGCGAAAAGCGTCGGTGGAGGATGTTAGGCGCGGTCTTGCAGCCTCCATTGCTTGCCGAGCTGCGATCAAGATCAACATGCGGCTAGACCAGGGCAAAATGGAATGGTTGCTGAGCGCGCTGGCCGCAACCGACTGTCCGAT
>JANXQZ010000110.1 GCA_025353235.1 Bryobacterales bacterium | reverse complement strand
GGCTTGGCCGTGAGCTTTGCGTCCTTCACGCCGCAGGTCTGCACGGTTTCGGGAAGCA
The DNA here is from genome assembly GCA_025353235.1 of Bryobacterales bacterium. Lineage (GTDB taxonomy): Bacteria > Acidobacteriota > Terriglobia > Bryobacterales > Bryobacteraceae > JANXQZ01. Next base: position 3,384 of record JANXQZ010000110.1, on the reverse strand, counting down.
CGGTAACGCTGGTGGCGGTGGGTCAATGCTCGATCCAAGCCACGCAGCCAGGCAACGGCGTTGTTCCTGCCGCAGCTCCCATGACCCAAAGTTTCCAGGTGACCCAGGCTACCCAGCCCAGCCAGACCATCACGTTTAACCCGATTCCTAATCGGCCTCTCTTTCCTAACTCGTTCCAGGTGAACGCCACGGCTTCGTCGGGTCTGCCCGTTACGTTTATGACCCTCACGCCGTCCATGTGCGCCATGTTCAGCAACACGGTGTACGTGATGGGCTTCGGCACGTGTACCATCCAGGCAACCCAGCCGGGAAATGGCGTGTACGGCGCCGCAGCCCCCGTGACGCAATCGTTCCAGGTGAACACTTGGTTCTAGAAGAGTTCCGTTGCGGAACGGCTACTATCCGTGTCTATCCGAGCCAGGCGGACATGGCTGAGCCAGCCGCTCAGTTTGCTGCGTCGCTTGTCCAGGCCGCTGTGCGGCAGAATGGCCGAGCGAGAATATTGGTGGCGACCGGAAATTCTCAAGTCAGCCTGATCGACGCACTCGCCGCACGGCATGACGTCGATTGGAAGGCTGTCGAAGTTTTCCACCTTGATGAATACGTCGGGTTGCCGCCCACTCATCCCTCCAGTTTTCGTCATTGGATTAAGATTCGCGTGGAGGACCGGCTGCAACCCTTCCGCATAAACTATCTCAAAGGGGATGCAGCCGATCTCGATACCGAGGTCCAGCGGTATGCCAAGCTGCTTGACGAAAAGCCGATCGACGTGGGATTCGTGGGCTTTGGGGAGAACGGACACATTGCGTTCAACGATCCCCCGGTGGCGAATTTCAAAGACCCGCTGACCGTGAAGCGCGTCCTGCTGGACGAGGCTTGCCGGAGACAGCAGGCAGGGGAAGGTCATTTTCCGGATCTCGAAAGCGTTCCCAAGGAAGCGGTCACGGTTACCTGCTCCGCGCTGCTGCGGGTACGCGCGTGGATTTGCTACGTGCCCGAAGAGCGCAAGGCCGCTGCGGTGAGAGATGCGCTCGAAGGGTCCATCGCAACCTCTTGTCCGGCATCGATCGTGCGCACGCATCCGAACGCAACCGTGTTTCTGGACGCTGGCTCCGCGTCAAAACTCAGTTCATCTCGCAGTGTTTGAGAGTCGCTTGGCTTGCGTGACTGCTGCATCGAAGCGCGCCCCGAACGCGGCGAATTCGGGCGTGGGGCCGTTCCATCGCAGTTGGTCCACATCGTCAAAGAGCGCAATGTCGGTACAGAGCGTCGCCAGTGTTCGGAACAGCAGGGCGCGGTCATGCTCGCGCGAAAGAGTCTGTGCGAGGGTACTTGGGCTGGTGACGTTTACGTGCCACTCGCGCCAGTCCGCAGGGATCGATTCCAAATGGGCAAACTTCGCGAGAACGGCCGCCGACGACTTCGCTCCCCAGCCCGGCAGTCCTGGATAGCCATCCGCAGCATCGCCGACCAGCGCGAGATAGTCTGGAATCGACGCCGGGGACACGCCGAATTTTTGGATTACGCCTGCCTCGTCGAGCGTCACCCGTGTCCGCCGATTCAACTGGACGACGCGCGTTCCTCGCACGGATTGGGCGAGGTCCTTGTCCGGGGTGCAAATAATTACCCGTTCCACCCGTGTATCGTTGGACGCTTTGACGGCAGCAGCTGCGAGGGCGTCGTCCGCCTCGAACTCCACCATCGGCCATACGACGACTCCGGCCGCCAAGAGGGTGTCTTCGAGAAGGGAGAATTGCGCCAACAGGTCGGGATCGATGCCCTCACCCGTTTTGTAGCCCGCCCACAGGTCATTGCGGAAAGACTCGATGATATGATCGCTGGCAACGGCGACATGCGTCGCACCGGTACGGATCATGCCCAGCACTGAGGCAAGTACGCCTCGCACTGCCGCCACCTCGCAACCATCCCGATCCCGCGCAGACGGCAGTGCGTAATAATGGCGGAACAACTCGTATGTTCCGTCGATCAGATGAACGTCCAGAGCGAGCCCTCTCTACGGTTCTCTAGGCGAGGAAACGCCGTTCGATGAATCGCGGTGCAATTCCTTAAACGATTTAAGGGCGAACCGCTCCGCATCGTCGTTCTGTTCAAACACGCCGCAGATGCCTGCCTCCCTGCGCAGGGCTAACTCGAATAGCTCTGCTCGGCAACACTCGAATACTTCCATTCGCCCATGCTTTAGCAGCACTGCGAAACAGCGATCTCCGTTCATCCATAATTAGGATGATGCCAGGAGCTTTCAGTTACGGTAAATCCGACCAAAAACCAGGAGCGGTTGGCAACGCCCTCATTTCGTGAGCACCTCCTCGAAGAACTTCACGGCGCGTTGGTCTTGGCTTTGCCCCAGCCAGAACATAGCTTGTTTCCTTACTTCCCGATTGGCGTTGGTGCGGGCGACCTGAATCAGCAGCGGGATTCCTTCGTCGCGCGGCAACTGCCCTAGGGCGAACACTGCCTGCTTTTTTACTTGCGTGTCAGGATCATCGGCCACAGCGTGCAAAATCGCGGCCGTTTCCTTTTGGCCAGCCTTTTGCGCCAACCAGAAAAGTGCCTGCCCGCGAACCTTCGGGCTGCGATCGTTCTTAGCGCTCTCGAGCAAGAGCGCGAGCGCCGAAGGCTCCTTGCTGACCGAAAGAGCGAACATCAATTTCTCTCTCACCCGATCGCTGCCGTCGTGGTCTAGCATCGTTTTCAAAATCGCCACCCCTCGCGCTCCCCTTGCCGAGCCCAACCAGAACGCTACGTCCTCCCGCATCTTTTCGGGTTGCGCTGCCACCGAGAGCCGTTCAAGAGCGGTGTCGGCCGACGCATCGGAATGCAGTGCGATCGCCATCACTGCTTGCTTGTGAGCCGTGGCAATCGAAACAAGATACTCGATGCTTTCTGCCGGTGAGACTCCCGTCAGCAGATGGAACGGCACGCCTCCGGCGTTGAGCTCGCAGTCAAGCGAATATGCCTCAACTTTATCGATTGCGTGATTCGAGAGGCGAAATAGCACCAGGAGGGTACCCGATCCCTCCAGTTGTACCGGGCTGGCCGTTTTCTCAAGCCAGTGCGCGCATGTGCCATGATTTCCGGGTATGCGGGGGACGGTGTATCCGGCCCACTCTGGAGCGTTCGCGGCGCTGGTAAAAGCGCGCATCTCGGAGGAAAGTCCGGCGCGGATCGCATGTGTTTCGAGCCGCGCGTTTGCGATGCGAGGCTGTTGTGCGAATGCCGGGATGCAAAGCAGAATCATGGCAAGTTTCATGGGTCACCCGGAGTTTAGACTGAAAACCTCGCTGCCGGTTAGCGGCTTTACTCTATGGAAATCACATTAAGAAACTGCCGACTGTGAGGATTGGGATTCCCGCATACGCCTTT
>JANXQZ010000090.1 GCA_025353235.1 Bryobacterales bacterium | reverse complement strand
CATACCGAAGCGAACTCGGCGCGGAGGCAAACAGCTTGCGCCAATACTGTTCCGATGGGAATTGGTAAAAGGTGAAATCGCCGCAGACGCTGGGGAATGTTTGGGCGTATTCGCTCAGGCAGTCCGCTTCGAAACGCTTTTGAGAAAACTTGCCCCGCGATCGATAACGTTCGGCATCGTAAATCTGCCCTAGCCAGCCCTCGTATTTCCAGGAACTGGTTCCGATCCAAACGCCATCCTGAACCAACTCCCTCAGCTTCGACCGCAGACGCTCGCGAAAGAGCGCCCCTGGGTCGTCGAATAACGGAAGTGTGCCCACCGTCAATAAGCGTGCGCCACTCGGTATCCATACGGGTCCGCCCCGGCTTCGATCACGCCTCCAGGCAGCACCTTGATCATCACTGGCGCGGCACCGCTCGCCCATCGCGACCGCGTTCCAATCTTATGGCCCTTCTCTGCGAGTTCCGCTGCCGTCGTGGCGGGAATGCGGTCGTCCAGCAGCAGATCTCCCAAATTCCAGGCATGATTGTCGAAGCTCGAAACCAAGTGACGGGTCTGAAAACGCGGTGCCTCGACAGCGGCTTGGGCGTTCATCCCAAATTCCATGGCATCCAGCATCACTTGGAGCAAGCTTTGATCCTGATTGTCGCCGCCCGGTGTCGAGAGCGCTAGAAAAGCCTTCCCGTTTTGGGTGACCAGCGTGGGGCTCAGCGTCACGCGAGGGCGCTTGCCTCCGGCTAGTTCATTGGGCGACCCCTTCACGAGCAGAAAACTTTGGCCGCGCTCAGTGAGCGGAATGCCCGTGTCTCCGGCAATCACCGAAGGCAGCCATGCGCCCGATGGAGTCGCCGAGAACACGAGCCCTTCCTTATCGATCGCATCCACGCAAGTCGTGTCGCGCGCCATCAAAGCATCGTCGATCTTAAAGTTCGCCGTCTCCGTCTCGGATGGATGCAGCCCCTTCTTGCCATTAATCATCCCGGGCAAAAATGCCATTGATGCTTTGTCGGTGATCTGTTTGCGGCGCTCGGCTGCGTACTCCTTGGAGAGTAGAACATCGGCTGGAATCTTGCTGAATTTCGGGTCTCCGTAGTAAGTATCGCGATCGGCATAAGCGAGCTTCAACGCTTCGACTTCGCGATGAATATATTGCGCGGAGTTGAGGGGCGCGGCATGCAAGTCGAACCCTTCCAGAATATTCAGAGTTTCGATGAGCGAAGGTCCTTGGCTCCAGAATCCGGGCTTATAAACTTTGAATCCGCGGTACTCGGTGGACACCGGTTCTTCAAGTTGCAGCTTGAACGCGGCCATGTCCTCGTATCGAAGAAGACCGCCGTTAGCCTTGCTGAATTCGCCAATCTTGCGGGCGATCTCGCCGCGGTAAAAATAGTCGCGCACCGCGTCAATCGCAGCTTTCCGGTCAGCGCCCTTGTCGAGCGCCGCCTTTTCTGACGCAACCATTGACCTGAGCGTTCTCGCCAGATCCGGCTGGCGAAAAATCTCGCCGGGCATCGGAATTTGTCCGTTGGGGAGGAAGGTCCGTTTGGAGTCGGGCCACTGGTCGAAAAAACGCCGCGCTCGCGCAATGGCCCCTGCGCGCATTTCGTCAATTGCCATTCCATCCGCTAGTTCAATGGCCGGGCTCACGATCTCGCCAAACGACTTGGTGCCGAACTCTCGCAGCGCCAAGAGCCCGGCGTCCACCATGCCGGGAACCAAGGCCGGCATGAGACCGGCCACCGGGATGAATCCTTTCAGTCCGCCTGGATCGAGGCTGATCACTTCGAACTGCTGGGGCTTCCGCGCGCGAAAAAAATCGGCCGTCGCAAGTTGCGGCATAGTTCCGACACCCGCTATCGCGTACACTTTGCCGGTCTTGGCGCGAATCAAGATGGGAGCTTCGCCTCCCAGTCCGAAGTGCGAAAACTCCGAGACGGATGCAGCGAACATGGTAGACACGCCCGCATCCACTGCATTGCCCCCCTGAAAATAGGTGCGCATCCCGGCTTCAGCCGCGAACTCGCTGCCCGCCGCAACGGCGCCATGCGTGCCTCGCGCCGCTTGCCGAGCGGGTCGTTCAACATCTTTTCGTTGGGCCGTGCAGGAGGCCGCAACAACCAGGAGGAGGACGCAGAGCTTACGCTTCATAGCAGCTAGCTTCAGTATAATCCGCGCCAAATCTTGGCTGGAACGAGGCGGGCGCTCAAGATGGTGTCTCGAACGCCCCCGGTGAATTGAGAAGGAACGCACTGTCGCAGGCCTCCCGACAACTTTG
>JANXQZ010000027.1 GCA_025353235.1 Bryobacterales bacterium | reverse complement strand
CTCGGACCAGCGGCCGAGTTCGAGCATCTCCCCCAGCACGGCTATGCGCCGAACAGCTGGAGTTTCCCGAAGCACGTCGACCATCGACATTGCCGCGTCGGGATTGGAGTTATAGCAATCGTTCAAAAGTTCCATGCCCTGATAGCGGACGCGATCGCCGCGCATGTGGCCTGGCTTTAGATCGCGAACAGCGGAGGTCAGGTCGGCCGGCGCAATCCCATATAGACCTGAGACAACAATGCCAGCCAGAATGTTTCGAATCCCGTGACGCCCGGAGAGACTGGTTTCGAACTGTATGCCGTCCACCTGAAAGCGCGAGCCTTCGCGAGATACTTGCACGTCTTCGGCCCGAACATCAGCATTCGCACTCAGGCCGAAGGTGATCGTTTTTCCGGGATGCGCGTCTTTGAAAGTTGCTACCAGAGGATCATCATTATTTAAAACCGCGATGCCGGCAGGAGGAAGTGATTCGATGAGTTCGCGCTTGGCAGCCGCGATGTCCTCGATAGAGTCGAAGAACTCGATATGCGCGCGCCCCACGTTAGTTACCACTCCCACGCGGGGGCGCGCGATTTCTGCCAGATCGCGGATCTCGCCCGCATGATTCATGCCCAACTCGAGCACCGCGACTTCAGCATCGTCGAGCAGCCGCAAAATCGACAAAGGCAGCCCGACGTGATTATTGAAGTTGCCGAAGGTCTTACCGACTCGCATGCGGGTAGATAGGAGCGCAGCGATCACGTCCTTGCTGGAGGTCTTACCCGCGCTGCCGGTGATGCCGATCACGTCTCCCGCCCATTGATTGCGCGCCCAGGCTGCCACTTGCCGCAACGCAAGCATTGAGTCCCGCACTACGAGGACGGGCCCGTTGGCATAACGCTCCCCAATCACGGCCGAGGCGCCTCGCTCGATAGCCGCGTCGATGTAGGCGTTGCCATCGTGCGCGGGACCTTTCAACGCGAAAAACAGATCTCCGGGAGATAGAGAGCGTGTGTCGACGCTCCACCCAGTGATGGGGGTGAGGGCCTTCGCGGCCAACCCCAGCACGCCCGCGATCTGTTGCAGGGTGAACGTCACTTCTTGCCGTAGCCCAGTTTATGCAGAATGTTGCGAGCGACCTCGCGGTCATCGAAAGCGATCGTCCGATCCTTCAGCACTTGATAGGGCTCATGCCCTTTGCCGGCCAGGATCACAATGTCGCCGGGCTCGGCTTGACGCAGCGCGGCTCCGATGGCCTTTTCGCGATCCGGTTCCAGCAAGTGCGGCGTGTCGAAACGGCGTAGGCCCACCAGGGCGTCGTTCATGATGGCGATGGGGTCCTCCGAGCGGGGATTGTCCGACGTCAACACCACGAAGTTGCTCGCCTCGGCTGCGGCCGCACCCATCAACGGACGCTTGGCCCGGTCGCGATCCCCGCCACATCCAAATACCGTGATCACGCGTTTCGGCGATAACCCGCGCGCGACGGAAATGACGTTGCGAAGCGCGTCGTCGGTATGGGCGTAATCGACGACGACCATGAACGGCTGCCCTGCATCCACCCGTTCGAAGCGGCCCGGCACGGGGGGACACTGCGCAATCCCTTTGCAAATCGTCTCCCAATCCAGGCCGTAAGTCAGCGCCGCGCAGGATGCGGCCAGAATGTTATAGACGTTGATGCGTCCCGCCATAGGGCTGATCATGGGGATTTGCTGGCCCTCGTGCTCGATGGTAAAGCGCAATCCATCGAACCCGGTTTGCATGTCCGCGGCGCGCACATCGGCCCCCTCGTTGAACCCGTAGCACAGGGACCGGCTGAGCGGCGAAGTTTGAATCAAGCGCCCATGCGGGTCGTCATGGTTGATGACCACCCACGCGGGAGGAGGCGCGCCTTCTGGCAGGAAGAGCAAGCGTTTGGCCGCAAAATAGTCTTCCATGGTGGAGTGGAAATCCAGGTGATCTCTCGTTAGATTTGTGAAGACCGCAGTATGAAACGAAATGCCGTACACTCTTCCTAATGCGAGGGCGTGAGAAGAAACCTCCATTGTGACATGCGTCCCGCCAATTTTTTCCAGCTCTTGGAAGATCCGAAAGAGGTCGAGCGATTCGGGAGTGGTGTTGACCGACGGACGTATCTCGCCAGCCATGCGGTACTCGATGGTGCCGACAACAGCGGTGACTCGGGAGGCTTGGCGGAGCGAGGCGTCGGTGAGAAATGCGACGGTGGTCTTGCCATTCGTTCCGGTCACTCCGGTGATGCCGAGCCGCGTGTCCGGGGCGCGGTAGAAAGTTTTCGCGGCGATGGCGAGGGTTCGGCGGCCATGCTCTACTTGGATCCACGGGGAAGGGAAGGCAGGCGGCGCCGGGAGTTCGCTGACGATGGCTGCGGCTCCATGTTGAATAGCGGATTCGGCGAACTGGCGGCCATCGGCATGAGCCCCGGGGAAAGCGAAGAAAAGATTGCCGGGCTGAATGCGGCGGGAGTCGTATTCGAGGCCGCTCACCGCCGCGCTAGCCAGCGCCTGCGGGACTGCCGGCAATAAATCCTTGATTGTCAGGCCAGAGGTTGGATCTGCCATAACTCCTAAGAGACTTTCAGGAAGAGCCTTCTTTGTGGGGCAGCCAATCCTGGCTGCAGCCGGCTTTCAGCCGGCTTTCTCTGCGGACAGTCAGAGGATATTCTGCCCCGAGAAGGCCGGCGGAAAGCCGGCTGCAGGCAAGATTGCCTGCCCCACAAAGCAGGACGGCTGCAACCAATATGCCTGTCATGACATTTCCTGAGGCGTTTGTTCAAAACCGGCCATTTCATCGGCCCAACTGTACGCGGATACGCTGCCCAACCGGAAGCGGGTACCCTGCCGCCGGAATCTGCGAGCGAACCACCCCCGTTCGCCCCGCAAAATCAACCGGAATTCCTTCTCCTGCCGATCGCTGCACCACGTCCCGCATCGTCATCCCAACAAAATCGGGCGCCTTCGGTCCGATGAACACTGGCGGCTCGGGAACGGTAGGCGACAGATCGACCAGAGCTACATCGTTCTCGTCGGCCTCGGCATCATCGGTCGATTCAGGAGTCTCGTCCGGCTTGTCTTGCGGAACGTTCAACAGCCGCAGGGCGGCAGCCGCCACTTCGCGAAACGCCGGAGCAGACGCCGGGCCGCCGTAACCAGCCGTCCCCGCTGCGCCATTCACAGTCACCACCACGACCACCGCGGGATCCGTGACCGGAGCGAAGCCCATGAACGACGCATTATAAAGATGCGTATACACATGCGACTTGAAGTCGTAGATCTGCGCCGTACCGGTCTTCCCGGCCGACGTGTATCCGGGAATATGCGCGTACTTATAGCCCGTGCCGTAGGGCTTGATCACCACCCCTTCCATCATGCGGCGCATGGTAAAAGCGGTCTCAGGCCGCAGCACCTGAACGGGCGGATCCGTCTTCGTGCTCATCACGATTTTGGGATGCACTAAACGCCCTCCATTCGCGATCACCGAACAGGCCTGCGCCAGCTGAACCGACGTAACGCTCACCTCGTGCCCCATCGCAATAGAACCGATGGAGCTCTTCTGCCACTTCTTGAGAGGCCGCAGCAAGCCGCCTGACTCGCCCGGCAACTGAATCCCAGTGCGCTTCCCGAAGCCGAAGCGATGCACGTACTCGTACATGTTCGCGTCCCCAACTCTCAGACCTACGTTGATGGCACCGATGTTGCTCGACCGCGCCAGAACATCTTCCATCGGAAGAGAAGGATAAGAATTGTGATCGTGAATCGTGCGTCCGAATAAGGTCATGCTGCCGTTGCCGCACGGGATAATGGTTTGCGGTTTCAAGTTGGTGGTCTCAAGCGCTGCCGTAAGGGTGATGGTCTTGAACACCGAGCCTGGCTCGAAGGGCGCGGTCACCGCCAAATTTTCGCGCGCCGTAGGATCCGATCCCTTCCTTGGCCGGATGTTCGGGTCATAAGTGGGGTAATTCGCCAGCGCGAGAATCTCGCCGGTTTTAGGATCCATAGCCACCAGGCTGCCGCTCTTGCAATGATGATCCTCCACCGCCTTCTTCAGCTCGCGCTCAGCGATATATTGCAAGCGCGCGAGGATAGTGAGGCGGACGGTTTTGCCAGGAATGGATTCGGTGTCGAGTTTTGAATCGTAGGGGCGCTGCTTCACGTCGGTGGTGACGCGTATGGATCCAGCGTGGCCCGTCAGTTCCTCGTCGAGAGCCTGCTCCACTCCGCCATTGCCCTTCTCTTCAAAATCAACGCCGCCTAGAACATGCGCGCCGAGAGATCCATAGGCGTACACGCGTTTGCTCTCGGTGCGGAATTCGATCCACTCCAGCTTCAGGTTGCGCAGGCGTTCGGCTTCCGCGTCGGTCACCTTGCGCTTAACCCACATGAAGCCCGATCGGCTGTCGTTGTAAAGCCTGAGTTGGCCGTACAGCTTGAGCTGGTCGAGATCGAGGATCTTAGCCAGAATTTCCGAAGCCATCGCCAAATCGGGAATGCGCATCGGGTTGACGCACACCGAATCGCAGGGCACGCTCAGCGCGAGGCGGTCGCCAGTCCTATCGAGGATTGGGCCGCGCGGGGCCGGGATATCGAGCACCCGCTCCTGCTGCGCCATGGCTAATTGCTTATAGGTATCGTGCTGAAAAACTTGCAGCTGGACCAAGCGGGCCACAATGAGGCCGACCCAGCCGAGAACGATCCAGGCCAGGCACCTTAGTCGGGAGGTGGAGTCGAATTCCACGATTTCGCCAGCACTAGCGTGCTTGATCCTTACTAAGATCGATACTCTTGGCGATGGTGTTTTCCTGGCGAGCTTCAAGGTACACGACGTTCTGCGGATCCGGGTCGATGAAGTTCTGCTTGCGGGCCAACTCCTGCAGGTGCTGGGTGCTGACGTAGCGCGCCTCCGCGAGATCGAGTGCGGCGCGTTCGTTCAAGAGACGTCCCTTTTCCTGCCGCAGAGACTCGATCTTGTAACCCGCGACGGCGGTGGAGAGAGCAGGCAGCATGACGGCAACCAGCGCCAGGGCTCCCAGCATGGAGCCCGCGATCATCCAGCCCTGAGCCCGGCCGGCATGCGGGTCGGCTTGACGCACGAGACGCGAATTGTCCACGCGCTTTGTAAAAAAGAACACGTCCTCGCTCGCGATGGGGCGAAGTTTGAATGCTTCTCTTTCCCGATGTCCGGCGCGCGACGCGGTGGCGTCGGCTGTTCTCGGCATCATCAATCGATCTAGAAATCCTGCAATCGTCGCCATTTATTGTGTTCCGTCCAAACGTTGTTCGCGCGCCTAAGCGCTGATTTCCACCGCCCGAAGTTTTGCGCTCCGGGATGGCGGATTCGCCTCGATTTCCGATTGCGTGGGTGTCACCACGTGCCGGGTTAATACAATTGCCGTGCCTGCCTTGCCTAATGCCTGAAAACTCCGCTTTACCTTGCGATCTTCCAGCGACATAAACGAGATCACCACGATTCGACCGCCGCTTTTCACCACTTCCGGTGCCTGCTCCAGCAAGCTGTCCAACTCAGCTTGTTCATCGTTCACCGCCATCCGGAGCGCCATGAACGTCTGCGTCGCAGGGTGCAGACGACCCGTTCGGGGCACGGCTCCTTCCACCACCCTTGCCAAATGCTGGGTGGTTTGAATCGGCCGCGCCCGCACGAGCGCTCTGGCTATCCTCCGCGACCTCCTTTCCTCGCCCAGTTCAAAAATCAAGTTGGCGAGGTCTCTTTCCGAACTAAAATTGATCAGGTCGTACGCTGAGCTCTCTTGACTTCGGTCCATCCGCATGTCGACCGGTCCGTCAGTCATGAGCGAAAACCCGCGCCCGCCGTCCGTCAGTTGATGCCGGCTGACTCCCAAGTCCGCCAACAGGCCGTCCACCCGGCCCATTCCAAACTGCCCGACGCTTTCCTTCAGCTTCGAAAACGGCCCGTGATGAAACCGGATCCGGTCCGCAAAGGCCGCCGTGTTCAGCCGCGCCATTTCCAAGGACTCGGCATCCCGATCGCTTGAAAGAACGAACCCACTGGTTAGCTTCGCCGCGATAGCACCTGTGTGCCCGCCCATGCCTGCGGTCGCATCGTAGTAGATCCCGTCCGGCCGAATCGCCAGAAACTCCAGCGTCTCTTCGGGCATGACTGGCACATGCATGGCTCACTACTTAATCCCTTTTCGACCGAACTTCTTAACCTTTTCGTCCAACCCATCCACCGCGCGGCGGTCTTTCTGGTCGTACACTTCGCTGCTCAGGATGTGAATCACGCCTTTGAATTCCCGCAACTGGACGGTCGCGTTCTCAATCCCCAGCTTGCGGCGCAGAGGCGCAGGCAACAAGACTCTAGACTGGCTGTCGACCTCGGCGTAGTCGCCATACTTATCTGCCGTGAAGCTCAAGTCCTCGGCACCTTCGGGATCCTCGAGATCCTCGAATAGCAGCTTTTCGTTTTCCTGCCATAATGGAAGCGGGTAGATGCGCCCTATGCGACCTTCCAGACTAGTGATGAATAACCTCTGGCCCTTTAAGAACCGATCAAGCGCGACAGGAAGTTTGAGACGACCTTTGTCATCTACATGACCGTTGTGGATACCCCGAGGGGCTTCTCTCAACGGCGATTTGACTTCGTCTTCCACTTTTAAGCCAGTTTAGGGCCACAATCGGACCACTTGATCGATAGTGCCACGGTACTAGGCTCAATGCAAGGACTTTTGCAATACAATTTCAGACTATTATGTTTGTTATCCAGTCTCTTACGCGGATTTGTTAAAGTAACGGCATGAGCGGCTTCTTGTATGATCTGGACCCTGGTCCGTTGTGTCCAGAACTAGTACGGATGATCGTCGAGATTCCGAAAAATTCCTCGAATAAGTATGAATACGATGGAACGCTGGGCGTTTTTCGGCTGGATCGCGCGCTCTACTCCCCCGTGCACTATCCGGGCGATTACGGCTTCATTCCCGGCACCTTTGCTCCGGATGGAGATCCGATGGACGTCCTGGCTTTAGTGGAAGAACCCAGCTTTTCGGGTTGCCTGATTGAAGTTCGGCCTGTGGGCATCTTAAATATGGTCGACCAGGACGAGACCGATCAGAAGGTAGTCGCCGTACCGAATCGAAACCCCCGATACGATCAGATCCACACGCTGGATCAAATTTTCCCCCACATCCGGCGCGAGATAGAGCACTTCTTTACCATCTATAAGGAGCTGGAAAATCGGGTCACGGCGACGCTAGGCTGGGGCGGCCCGCGAGAAGCCCGGAAAGCAATATTGGACAGTCGGAATGCTTACCTACTGAGGAAGGAGGCACCCCCTGTGGAGGCGGCTGCTTCTGGTGCAGAATAGCTAGGCTGCTTTGTGGGCAGCCGAATCGGCCTGCGGCCTGCTAATCCTGATGAAAATCCCGAACAAAGAGCGATTCCTCGCCTCTTAGTCGAGAATTTCGATGGTGCAGTCGCCTTTCATGCGCAGCTCACTATCTTCGTCACATTCGATGTGGCCTTTGTGTCAGTTTCAGAAATATCTGGCGTAGAGTCTTCAGCGTCATTTCGCGTAAGCGGCCTCGCTTGGTCCCGATCGGTGGTCCCGCGCTAATATCCGCACGAGGGTCGCGGGATGGATCTTGAACAGCCGCGCCTGGTTGCTGCTTGTAGCGACTAGCGATCTTCGATATACTGATGATCGATCTTATGCCCAAGCAGCGACTTAATCCCCTTCCGTCCGCGGCGTTCCACATCTTGCTTTCGCTGGCCGATGAAGACTTGCACGGCTATGCGATCATGCGGTGCGTCGAGGAACAAACCGAGGGGCGCATGCGGTTGGGACCTGGCACGCTTTATAGCTCGATTCAGGTACTACTTGAAGAAGGCTTCATTGAAGAAGTTGAGGGGAACGCGGAGCGCGAGCCAGGGCATGAACGCCGACGCTACTATCACCTCACCCCAGCCGGGCGGAAGCTCGCCCAGGCTGAGGCCAGCAGGTTGGCGGATCTCCTGCGGTTTGCACGTGCCAAGAAAATCTTAAGAGGTGACCATGTCTGAGAAGCTTTGTGCCGTCCTGGTGCGGTTGTATCCTTCGGGCTTTCGCCAACGTTATCACGAGGAAGCTTTGCGTCTCGTCATGGATCGCTCCCGAGATGAAAAGGGTCTTTTCCGCAGGTTAAGACTTGGTCTTGACCTGATCCGGGACCTCGTAGCGACGGCTTCGATTTACCGCTCGCGATCACCGATTCCGCAGGTTTCCTGTGGGGCCAATGGTGAACTTTGCTTTCAGTTCGTCGGACCCGAATCCCCTACGGCCTCGTCACTGTTTATGGGGTTCCTGGTCTCGATGATTCTACTGGGAGCTCTTCCCGTTAGCTTTGGCGGTTCAGCAAGTGGTGGGAAATCGAACTTCCCTCGGCAGCCGATGATGGCTCAAATCGAGCCCCAACGGGCAGAACCGCAGCGCGCATCCGACTTGGCAGCGGCACTCAAAATCGATGCCGCGAAGCGCCACGAAATCATTCTGGCAATCGCAGCGAAGCTGAAGGAACACTACTTTGATTCCGCTACTGCGAAAAAAGCGACTGAGGCACTTCAGGCAACCGAAATCAGTGGTGGCTTCAACACCATAACGGACATCAGGGACTTCGCTTTCGCGCTCACCCGACAGCTACGGAAAGTGAGTCAGGATCTGCACATCGAACTTGTTTATAGTGACCGGCTCTTGCCGAATGGGCCACCTCCGGCACCCTCCGCCGAAGCCCGAGATCGTTATAAGACCGCGATGTTGCGGCAAAACTGTACCTTCGAAGATCCGCAGATCTTGCCGAACAATATCGGCTATCTAAAGTTCAACTTCTATCCAGATACCGCCGCTTGCAAGGACACGGCGCAAGCTGCCATGGCTGCGTTGAACGAAGCGCAGTCTGTCATCTTGGACTTACGTGACAACAGCGGGGGCTTCGGCAATATGGTGATGCTGATTGCCTCCTATTTCTTCGATCACCCGGAGTACATGTATAATCCCCGAGACAACGTGACGGAGCAGTCCTGGACTCACTCGCCTGTCCCGGGAACTAAACTGGCCGACAAGCCCCTGTACCTCCTGACCTCATCCAGAACGATTTCGGCCGCCGAGGATTTTTGCTATAACTTCAAGATGCTGAAACGCGCGACCTTAGTCGGCGAGACAACGCGAGGCAGTGCCCACGCGGGAGTGATCTATCGGATCGACGATCACTTCGGAATCGCCATCCCGGAGGTCAAGCCCATCAACCCGTATTCGACAGTCGACTGGGAGGGCGCTGGCGTTGCACCGGATGTCAAAGTGAAGGCCTCTGACGCGCTGACGACGGCTGTGGCTCTGGCCGGTAAGAAGTCGTTGAGGCGTTAGAGGCTATGTCCAGGGATCAGACGGGGAAGTAGAGCTTTTTTGGATATTTCCAGCGTCGCTTCCCGCCTAACCGCACCGGCCCCTCCGTTTATGCAGGGACGAAGGGTACCGTTGAGCCATTTACCCGGGGGGCGGCAAAGCTTGGAGTCGTGGCAGTACCATCACAGCGTTTGCCCGGGATAGTAGAACCAGAACGAATGAAGAAAGGCTTTCGCCGGAAGCTTGGGTGCAGTGATCAGGCCCGCTGGCTGACCGACCAAATCTAATCGCAAGTGGCCGGTTTCGCGGAACGGTTTTGTTTTATCGCGCGCTAACGTACGCCGGGTACGGACGCGCCACAGCCAATAGAACATCGCCGCGAACACCAAAGCTACAGGAAGTGCGCGCATCCAAGGGGTCGTAAATGGCTCGGGAAGGACCTTCGCGACGCGCTCGCGAATCGAGAAAAACGATCCGGCCGCGATAAACAGGGCGAAGCACATGCGCCAAAGGTGCCGCGCGAGCCGAGGCGCTGCTCGCAACACTCCGGACCGCATGACGCGAACATCACCAATCGCGGCCAATGTCGTCACCGTCGCGAGAAAGAACATCATGAAGAACGGGACCCCAGCCAGCGTACCGCCAGGACTGGCGAGCGCCTTAAACCCCATACCGATGTAGATGAGCGAGAGCGCAACCACCACCACGAGAGCCACCGAGTTCAACCTGCGGGTCCAGGCAGAGACAGGACGCACAGTGGTCAGCGCGGTGATCACGAAATAGCAAGCCATGAAGCCGCCCAACACATTCGCGTTCGTCAGACTCTGACGCAGCGCCAGGATGGACCCGCTGATTCCCATCGTGAGCATCGCATAGACGAAAAGCAGCCCGCTTCGTTTATGCAGCGTGGCGCCTTTCGACGCCGCCAGCGCGACACCGCCCGAGATAATGGCTAGTCCGCCCGCCGCGATGTGTACCGGCAAGAGTGAGAGCATGCTGAGAATACGTGGAGGCTCTCTTCAGTGTTCAATGCGGGTACGGTATTTAGCCTTATGCCCAATTTTATATACTCTACGTGGTGAGCATTCAGACTCGACGACGAACGGCGGCTCTCCTGGAAGTGCTTGGAGTGTATCTCGCCGGAGCCTTTCTGAACGACAAGGTCGTGCAATTGCTGGCGCACTGGCGGCTCATCTCACCCACCAATCCGTTTGACCTGCTGACCATTCACACAACGGACGCGGAGCTGCTGGTTGCATCGCGCCAACTTTTCCTGGCCTTGATTCTTATCTATCTTTCCTATTTCGTGCTCATCATCCCGATTAACTGGTGGCATCGGCGGCGAGGACCCGCCTCTTATGGCCTTACCAGAGCGGGCCGCCCGTGGAAGATGCTGATCCTGGCTGGGCTAGCAACCTCCGTCATGACGCAATGGCCGGTGCTGGTCCACACTCTGGTTGACGCTGTTCATCCTCTGGGCGCGATGGCCCCCTGGAGGCAGGCGTTCTTCGACATGTCCTGGCGGCGCTGGCAGTTCTGGCTATTTGCGGGAATCCTGAGCTATGCGCTCATACCAGTGGTGGAAGAACTCCTCTTTCGCGGATACTATCAGCGGCGGCTGGCCGAGGATTGGGGAGATGGGCCGGCAATTATCGGCACCGCCTGCTTTTTTACCTTCGCGCACCCCCAATATCTGATCGCGAACGCATACAACATCAGCATGATCGCGAGCTTGCTTTGTCTCGCGATCGGCCTCGGAGTCGTATTTGCCTGGACGCGATCACTGGTTCCATCGATCATTGCTCATGCCATCATCAATGTTCCGCTGACGCCGCTTTGGCAAGGCGCGCTGCTGGTAGTGTTCGCGATCGGTACATACTTCGCTTGGCGCGGAGCTCTGAAAGCAGTCAAGCAGGTTTTCGCCAATACGAAAGTGGCCGGGTGCATCGTGCTGGCAGTGACGTTGGCAATTTACGTGGTCGAGGCTCACCGAATCAACGCTATGACACAGATCGCAATCGTGATGTTGGTGGTAGCACTGGGCCTCGAGGCTCTTGACAGCCGAGAGAGCCCGAGCAGCACGGACGTCCTCACTCAATCGTCATGATCTACGCAGACCTTGAACTTGCGCGCCGCCTCGAACGCACCGAGGCCTTAGCAGGTGCCTCTTTCGTGGAAGCGCGCCGCCGGGTATCGCCGGAGAAAGCCGCGGAGTGGATCGAAGCCGCTGGCACCTATGCCATGTTCGACGGCCCCGCCTCGCCAGTCACACAGACCTTTGGCCTAGGCCTTTTCGCCGAAACAGCAGCTGTGGATCTGGATCGCCTCGAATCCTTTTTTCACGAACGAGGCGCTCCGGTCTGTCACGAAGTGAGCCCCCTTGCGGGCATCCCTGTAGCGGACATGTTGGCCCAGCGCGGCTATCGCCCCATCGAATTCACCAGCGTCATGTACCAGCCCCTATCATCCGGCACCGTTTCGCCAAGCCCGCCCAACCCGCGCCTGCGAACGCGCCTTATCGTCCAAGGCGAGGAGGAACTCTGGTCGCAGATCTCAGCCCGAGGATGGGCCGGGCAATCCGCCCCTGCGGAGTCCCTGCTGGAGTTTAGCCGGGTAGTTGCCTCAACAAACGCTTCGCTGGCATTCTTCGCACACCTCGATGGAGAGCCGATCGCCACCGGCATGCTCCTGTGTCCTGAGCGCGTAGCTCTGTTCGCGGGGGCCGCCACCATCCCGGAAGCCCGCAATCAGGGTGCGCAGCGAGCGCTGCTCGAAATTCGCATGAACACGGCCGTCGCTCGGGGATGCGATCTTGGGATGATCTGTGCTGAATCCGGCAGCGTCAGCCAACGCAATGCCGAGCGTCAGGGCTTTCGGATCGCGTATACTCGCACCAAATGGCTTTTGCAAAAGCGGTAGCAACTATCTCGAAATTTATCTCCGCTCTTCCCAACAACTTAGCATCGCCCCCTCTCGATTTTTCCGCTTCTCCTGATATCGTCAAGGCGGGTAAACACCGACTAAGCGACTGTAAGACAATAAGTGTCGCATTATGAGCGAGGCGGAATGGTGTAGTTCCATTCGCCATGGATGGTATCGGGGAGCAGTTGGACGGCGGCAAATTCCTGCTTGCCGGCCTTGACTCCTTTCGGGTATTTGCCGGTATCTTTGGGTCTGAATGCGGGCTGGGTCAGTGTTGGCACCGATCGTGACACGTCGGCGTTCGCCGGCGAGAGTATCAGGCGATGGTGGAACATGATGGGTCAGAGGCGTATCCGCAGGCCCGTCAACTCCTGATTACAGCAGATGGCGGAGGCAGCAACGGGTCGCGAGCGCAGCTGTGGAAACTGGAGCTGCAGAAACTGGCCGACGAAACGAGGCTGGAGATCTCGGTCTGCCACTTCCCGCCCGGAATTAGCAAATGGAACAAAATCGAGCATCGTCTGTTCTCCTGCATCACCAAGAACTGGCGCGGCAAACCGCCTGTGAGTCATGAAGTCATCGCCAACCTGATCGCCGCCACCACGACGAGAACCGGTCTTCGTGTGCAAAGCCAACTAGACACCGGCAAATACCCGAAAGGAGTCAGGGTCGGCAAGCAGGAATTTGCCGCCGTCCAACTGCTCCCCGATACCTGCCATGGCGAATGGAACTACACCATTCCGCCTCGCTCATAATGCGACAGTTATTGTCTTACAGTCGCTTAGTAGCCCTCGACAATACACATGGCGAGCATCGAGAGGTCCCGACCAATGGGGGATCGCTGTTTGGCTCTCCAATTGTAAAGGGCGAGGAGTTATAACTCGCGTCTCAGCGCTGCAATTCAAAGATCAACACAGCTAGAGGCGGCAGAGTAATATTCACGCTATGTTGCCGATTGTGCTCCGCTATTGGCTGCGCCCACACCTGCCCGCCATTGCCCATGTTGCTGCCGCCGTAGAGCTCCGAATCCGTATTGAAAATCTCTCGATACAGCCCCGGCTCCGGCACGCCGATGCGGTAATTGAGCCGCGGCACCGGCGTAAAGTTGCAGCAAAACAGAAGGAACACGCTCTCGTCCGCAGCGCGTCGCAGAAACGAAATTACCGAATTTTCCATATCGCGGAAATCGATCCACTCGAATCCCTTGTATTGGAAATCCACCTCATACAGAGCGGGGTGTGACCGGTACAGAAGATTCAGGTCGCGCGACATGTCTTGCAGCTTGCGATGATTGTCGAACTGCAGCAAGTCCCACGGCACGCTGACATCGTGGTTCCACTCATCCCACTGCCCGATCTCGGAACCCATGAACAGCAATTTCTTGCCGGGGTGGCCATACATGTACCCGAGGAACGCCCGCACGTTGGCGAACTTCTGCCAGACGTCCCCCGGCATCTTGCTTAGCAGCGCATACTTCAAGTGCACCACTTCATCATGCGAAACAGGCAGCACGAAATTTTCGGTAAACGCGTACACCATGCTGAACGTGATGTGGTTGTGGTGGAATTTGCGATGGATCGGATCCTGGCCGAAGTAGTCCAGCATGTCGTGCATCCAGCCCATGTTCCACTTCATGGTGAATCCGAGCCCGTTCAGATACACGGGTCTGGACACGCCTGGAAAAGCGGTGGACTCCTCCGCGATCGTGACCACTCCAGGGAAGGTGTGCGCTAGTTCGTTGAAGCGCTTTAAGAAATCAATGGCTTCCAGATTCTCATTTCCGCCATGCATGTTCGGCACCCAGGCGCCGGGTTCGCGCGAGTAATCCAGATACAGCATGGAGGCTACGGCGTCTACTCGCAATCCGTCGATGTGATATTGCTTCAACCAAAAGAGAGCATTCGAAATTAGAAAAGTTCGGACTTCATTGCGCCCATAGTTGAAAACCAGGGTGCCCCATTCGCGCTGCTCGCCCAGGCGCGGATCGGCATGCTCATATAGCGCCGAGCCGTCGAAAAACGCCAGCCCGTGAGCGTCTTTCGGGAAATGGGCAGGCACCCAGTCGATGATAACGCCGATGCCGGCTTGGTGCAGCCGGTCGATTAGGAACATGAAATCCTGGGGCGTTCCAAAGCGCGACGTGGGCGCGTAGTAGCCAACTACCTGGTAGCCCCACGAGCCTGCAAACGGATGCTCCATGGGCGGCATCAATTCGACATGGGTATAGCCGAGGCGCTTCACATAGGCAACCAGCGATTCGGCCAGATCCCGGTAGCTGACGAATGCATTATGCGGACCGCGCAGCCACGAACCAAGGTGCAGCTCATAGATCGAGAACGGCTCTTTCAGGTAGTCTTTCTTCGCGCGGGACTCCATCCAGATGTCATCTTTCCACTCGTGGGTTGAAAGATCGCACACGATCGAGGCAGACTTGGGGGGCAGTTCCATCTCGAACCCGTAGGGGTCGGCTTTTTGCTGGAAATGGCCTTGAAGCTTGGACCGAACCGCGTACTTGTAGCAAATTCCGGCGCCCAGGTCTGAAGGAAAATTTCCCAAATGCCGCCTGTACGCAGACGCATGGGATGGCGGTGGGAGTCCCACTCGTTGAAATCGCCCACGACGCTGACCACCAGAGCATTCGGGGCCCAGACTGCGAACCGAACGCCGCGCACGCCCCCGCAGGTAACCAGATGAGCGCCCATGCTTTCGAAGCTCTCGTAGAACGTTCCTTCCCCGTGCAAGTGCAAATCGAAACCGGTGAGCAGCGGAGGGAAGCGATAGGGGTCTTCAACCTCGGCTTCCGCTCCGCTCCAGAGGTCGAGTTGCAGGCGGTATTCCAGGGGATCCTCGGCGAGAGCTGCTACGTAAAACCCTTGGGCATGAGTCTTCTCCATCGGGAGCAGGGTGCCGTGGAGCCTCACCCAGGCTTGCGCGGCCTGCGGAAGATAGGCTCGAATCTCCCAGCCTTCAGCTTCACGGTGCGGGCCAAGCACGCGGAATGGATCACCATGGTAGCCGCCGACAATCGCTTCCACTTCTTGCGGAGTCATCGAACGCTATTATGGCAGGAGCCGAGGAACAAAGCAGAATTGCGCGCAACGATTGCTTAGATAACTATATTCCCTTGGGTGATAGCGAACAAATGTATTAAGTGTTACAGTAAGCCATCGTAAAGAACCCACTTTTACGCGTTTCGGGAGTCATCTTGTCATTTTCGTTCAGACAGGCCACGTTTTACCTGCCCACGTTTGTTATTTTGGGGTTTCTTCCCCAAGACGCTCGCGCTCAGGCCGCCCCTTACCCCTTTGGTTGTATCGCAACCCTGAAAGTGCCGCCAACGTGCGCGCCGAGGGTTTGTCGGAGATTACCGCCGACTTTGTGCTGACCTGCACCGGTGGGGCGCCGACTGCGGCCGGCGCAGCCGTGCCCATCTCGAATATCCAGATTTTCTTGAATACGAATATTACCAATAGAGTTGACATTTCGGGTCTAACCG
>JANXQZ010001245.1 GCA_025353235.1 Bryobacterales bacterium | reverse complement strand
GCTGATGGAAGCCGGAGCGGCCTCGGTTACGGCTTGCGCCACCCACGCAGTGCTTTCCGGGCCGGCCGTGGAACGCATCGAGAATTCGGCGGTGCAGGAAGTGGTGGTGACGAATTCTATCCCGCTGCGGGAAGAGGCGATGCGTTGTTCGCGCATCAAGATCCTCTCCGTGGCGCCGCTGCTTGCGCGGGCCATCAAGTCGATTCACGAGGACGGGTCCGTCAGCACATTGTTCATATGACGGGTTTATTTGACAGGAGTTTGAGATGAAGACAGATATTACCATCGCCGCCGAAACTCGCGAGAGCCGCGGAAAGAATGAAGCGCGCCGCCTGCGCGTGCGCGGATTGGCCCCGGCCATTTTGTACGGCGCGGATAAGGCAGCTCTTTCCGTTTCGGTCAGCCCCAAAGAAGTGCGGAAGATTTTGAATAGCAGTACCGGGCACAACACGATTTTCACGCTCGCGATTCACGAAGGGGAGACCACCCCCGTGATGCTCGTCGCCTGGCAGAAGGATCCTGTCAAGGACAACCTGCTGCACGTCGATTTGAAGCGCATCGATCTGACCAAGCGCATCGCGGTCAAGGTGCCCGTGCACTTGCATGGCGATCCCAAAGGCGTTAAGCTGCAGGGCGGCCTGCTGGAAGTGATCACGCGCGAAGTTGAAATCGACTGTTTGCCGGATGAGATTCCTGGACAGTTCGTCCTGGAAATCGCCGAGTTGGAGATGCACCAAAGTCTGCGCGCGTCGGACGTGCCGATGTCGGGTTCCATGAAGCTGATCAGCGCTCCGGAACTCGTAATCGTTCACATCGTTTCTCAGCGTGCGGAAGCTGCTCCGGCCGAAGTCGTTGCTGCCGTCCCCGAACCCGAAGTGATGAAGAAGGGCAAGAAAGAAGAAGAAGGCGCGGCTCCTGCTGGCAAGGCACCGGCGGGAAAGGCTCCGGCTGGCAAGGCTCCTGCTCCGGCGGCTAAGGCCCCAGCGGCGAAAGCTCCAGCCGACAAGGGCAAGAAGAAGTAGCATCCGGCCGTGCCCGATTCGGTATTTTCCTGGCTCGTTGCCGGGCTGGGAAATCCGGGGTCGGAGTACGAGTATACGCCTCACAACCTTGGTTTCCTGGTGATAGACCGGCTAGCAGTGCGCAATGGAATCAAGGTTGTCCGGAAGGATTGCATGGCCCTGGTGGGTCAGGGGACCATGTCGGGCGAAAAGGTCTTGTTGGCCAAGCCGCAGACCTTTATGAATGTCAGCGGGCCGTCAGTGCATGGCTTGCTGGTGAAGAACGAGATTCAGCCCCGACAGTTGTTGGTGGTTTCAGACGAACTGGATCTGCCCTGGCGGTCGCTTCGAATTCGGCCAGATGGGTCGGCTGGCGGCCATCGCGGACTTGATTCGGTGATCAAGAGTGTCGGGATGCAAGAATTTCCCCGGGTTCGCCTGGGGATACACGGGGGATCCCGGGAACGGGATGGCGCCCGTATCGTGCTCGGGCAGTTCAGCCGGGCGCAAAAGCTGGAATTGGATGAGCTGCTGGATTATGCTTCGCAAGCAGTTGAGTCCATAATCGCCAAAGGCGTCGAAAAGTCCATGACGAAATTTAATCGTCGCGCCCAAGGCTTAAACAACGAGGAAGAATGAGAATTTACGAGGAACTTTTTATTGTCCGCCCGGATGCGACGGACGAGGAGATCGACCCGGTGATCGAACAAATCACCAGCGTGGTCGCCGCTCACGGCGGCACGGTCGAAAAAACCGACAAGTGGGGAGTTCGCAAGCTCGCCTATCGCGTCGAAAAACGTCACGAAGGCTACTACGTGCTGATGCAGTTCACTGCAGGCCCGGACAGCGTAAAGGAAATCGAGCGACGTCTGCGCATGTTGGACTTGGTGATGAAGTTCATCACGGTGCGGATTGATAAGAAGCTGAAGAAAATAGAGAAGCGCAAGAAGTCGCGGGACAAGCGGGCTGCGCGGCGTCCGGCCCCGGTGGCACCTCCTCCCAGCATGCCGACCGGCGAACCTGCGGCAGGCGGATCTGTTCCCGGCGCTCCGATGCCCGGTGCACCCATGCCTGGCGCGCCAACTTCCAGCGCGGCAGCGCCCCCAACCCCAACCCCAACCCCCTCAAGCGATCCGCAGGCAGCGCCCCCGACGGCACCCCCTCCGGCCGAGAAGGAGCAATAGGAGACTTATATGGCGGAACAAAAAGGCGGACGTCCCATTAGTGCCTCGCAGCGCCCCACTGGCGGCGACAAAGCGATCGCAACGAAAAAGCAATACTTCAGGCGCAAGAAGGTTTGCCGTTTCTGCGTTGAGAAGATTGACGACATCAACTACAAAGATGTCAAAATGCTGAATAATTTCATCTCGGAACGCGGCAAAATCACTCCACGCCGCATCTCCGGCGTGTGCGCACCCCACCAGCGGCGGCTTGCCGAAGCAATCAAACAAGCGCGAAGCATCGTGCTGATTCCGTTCGCGACGGCCATCTAAGGAGCAGCCATGGAAGTCATACTCAGAGAAGACGTCGAAAAACTTGGTGCCCGTGGGCAGGTTGTGAAGGTGGCCTCGGGTTACGCGCGCAACTTCCTCCTCCCCAAGCGCCTGGCCGTAGCGGCCACGGAATCGAACAAGAAGATCGTCGAGCAGGAGCGCCATGCCCACCTGCGACGCGAAGCGAAAGAGTCGGCGGATGCCGGGGATCTCGGCAAGATGCTGAACGGAGTGGTGATCAACATCTCGCAGAAGGCTGGGGACAACGATCAGCTCTTTGGCTCCGTTACATCTAAGGACATCGCCGACTTGCTGGAAAAGCAGGGCTACAATATTGATCGCCGCAAGATTCAGATGGATAATGCGATCAAAACGCTCGGCGAGCACAAGGTGCCGATTCGCCTGCACCGGGACGTCACGGCCGAGATAACGGTCAACGTCGCCAAAGAGGAGTAAGGCAGTCTCAAACATGTTCGATCTTACTGGCCAAACGGCGGTAGTGACCGGAGCGGCCACGGGCATCGGCGAGGCAATCGCTCGCCGTCTGGCCCGGGCGGGCGCTTCGGTTGCGATCGCGGATATCAATCCCGAAGGTGCCGCCGAAGTGGCCGCGACCATTGAGGGCGCGTTTCCGCTGCAAGTGGACATCACGGATTCAGCATCCGTAAAACGCGCCTTCGAAGAAGTTCTGGGGCGCTTCCCCAAACTCGATATTCTCGTGAACAACGCTGGGATCGGCGGCAAGGCTGCGCCTCTGTGGGAGCAAACTGAGGAAGATTGGCAGCGGATCATCGCCATCAATATGACGGGCGTGTTCAATACCTGCAAGGCTGTTATCCAGCACATGCGCGAAAATAGGTACGGTCGGATCGTGAATATCGCCTCGATCGCCGGCAAGGAAGGCAACCCCAACATGACCGGTTACTCGGCCACCAAGGCGGGGGTCATCGGCTTTACCAAGTCGCTTGCGAAAGAAGTGGCCACCGATGGCATCTGCGTCAATGCCGTGGCCCCGGCGGTAGTGCAGACCAAGATTCTAGACCAGCTTACTCCGCAGCAGGTCGACTACATGACGCAGCGCATCCCCATGCGTCGGACCGGCAAGCCCGAGGAGATTGCGGCTGTGGTCCACTTCCTAAGCAGTTCCGACTGTTCTTTCGTGACCGGGCAATGCTATGACGCAAGCGGCGGAAGGGCCACTTATTAGAGCATGGTTATTGATCCTCAAAAGCTCGCCAGTTACTCGGCCTACGACCTGCTCACGGCCGCGACTCTTGGCAGAGTTGGAATCGATCAGCGCTGGCTGCACGCGCTGATTGACGATCCAGCCAAGAGCCTCCCGGACATCGTGCGCTTTGCCGCAGAAGAGCACCCCGATGAAAGGGTTCCGCTCGAACAGGACCTGATTTCAATCTTTCAGTACTTCAAAACTCCGCTGGCCATCCCTTACTATCTCGACTTGATTCGACGAGATCCGTCGGAGATTCCAGACGAGGTTGTCGAGGCAATTGTCGTGATTGGACATCCTGCGATCCAGCCCCTCTTGAAGCTATATGAGGAGATCGGCCCAGACGAGGCCGGCGAACTCGCGTTCCTGCTGGCCGGGATGAACATCCACGATCCTCGCATTCTCAAGGTATTGCTCGATCGCTTGGACGTGGATTGGGACGACGCGCTTTTCCACCTGGAAGTATACCGCGATCCCGCCGCCATTCCCGAGCTTGAGAGAAGGGCCAAGACCGCCGAAGGAGAACACAAGCTGGATCTTGCCGACACGATCAAGGATCTAGGCGAGGAACGCCCTCAGACGATAATCACGGATTTTGATATCTGGAGCTTGTACCCCGATGAAGCGGGTCCTGAATTCGAAGTGCTCTCAGAAGAAGAGCGCTTGGAGTTCTTGACGGAAGGTACTGTGGTCCAGAGGGCCGACGCAGCCACCAGCTTCTTCAGCGAGGACTTTTCAGTGAGTGCTCGCGCCAAGCTGCTCGAGTCGGCCCGCACCGATCCCTCCGTGGAAGTGCGGTCCTGCTGCTGGGAAGCGTTCTTCGATCAGACCGAGGATCCCGAGTTGCGGAACGTCCTGATGGCCCGGCTGGTGGCACCCGAAACGCCGCTCGTGGAGCGCGCGGGCGTGGCGCTTGGATTGGCGCGCCATACCGATCAACAAGCCGTTGCAGAAGCTATTCTCGAACTTGCGGAAGATCCCGAGACCCGCGAGCGCGCGCTGGAAGCCATATGGCGCTCCTTCGATCCAAGCTTCGCGGACGAGGCGGCGAAGTACCTGGACGATCCAAATGTAGAAGTTCGTCGCAATGCGATCTGGGCCGTCGGGTACCTCCAAGTTACGCGCGATGCGGCGTTGCTCAAGCCGTTCTTCGATGACGAGGAATTGCGGCCCGATGCGCTGCATAACTACGCGCTGGTGGCACCGGGGCCCACTACGCGCAAGAAGATACCGGAGTTGTACGAAAACATTTCGGAACTCGCCAAGGGCTTCACCGAAGCGGAGGGCGATGCCGTGAAGGCCGGTTTGGACGTCCGCTTAGTACGGGCCGGACTCAAGACGGTCTACCAGAACGAAGAAGCCGAAGAGCCCCAAATGAAGCCTGCAGGAAAGACCGGTCGAAACGATCCGTGTCCCTGCGGCAGCGGCAAGAAATTCAAGAAGTGTTGCGGTCAGTAATTTCGGCTTGGCACTCGTCAGAGTCCCAGGATTTTTCGCAGATACATGAGTTGCCCGACGTGATACGAAGTATGATCCGCCAAGATCAGTGCATTCCGAAAGAGCGGCTTGCCTGACCCTGAAGGATATGGTTCAAACAGGTCGCGAGACTCGTCGGCGATCAACGCTTTCATCGCGGCCAAATCGGTCTGGTATTCGGCCACGCTTTCATCCCATGCCCGATCAGTCGCGGGCACTTCTGCGGTAGGCCAGTAGCTATCGGGCCACTTGGGCGACACGTAATCGGGATCGCGGCTGAAGTCAAGCAGATCGCGTTGGGCAATCCGCAGATGTTCCAAAAGCTGCCACGCCGAATGAGGCGCGCCGCCCGGTTTCAGGCCCCGCAAACTCGCAGGGAAGTCGGCGACGGCTTGGTCAAAAGGAGCGTGCGCTCCCTTGCCGTCGAGAAATGTCAACAGGTGCTGCCTGACTAGATCGCTCATGATCGGGCCCACTTTTGGAGTTCGTATTTGGCGATCGATTCCAGATGCACTTCATCGGGACCATCGGCTAGACGCAAGGTCCGAGAGTTGGCCCAAGCGCCCGCGAGGAAGTGATCCTGGCAAACGCCGGCCGCGCCATGGGCCTGAACGGCACGCTCCAGCACCCGCAAGGCAACATTCGGCGCGATCACTTTGATCATCGCGATTTCAGTCTTGGCCGCCTTGTTCCCAAGCGTGTCCATCATAGATGCCGCCTTCAGCGTGAGCAGCCTGGCCTGTTCGATCTCGATCCGCGACGTGGCGATGTCGGCGCGGATGGTACCCATCTCGGAGAGCTTCCGCCCGAATGCGACCCGCGACTGCACGCGCGCGCACATGGCTTCCAGCGCCCGCTCCGCTACACCCATCAGCCGCATGCAGTGATGGATGCGGCCGGGACCGAGGCGTCCCTGCGCAATCTCAAAGCCGCGTCCCTCTCCAAGCAAGATGTTAGAGGCGGGCACTCGCACGTTGGTAAACGAGATCTCGCCGTGGCCGTGGGGAGCGTGATCGTAACCGTAGACCGTGAGCAGGCGTTCGATCTTCACTCCGGGCGTGTCGAGCGGCACCAGGATCATCGACTGCTGTTTGTGCTTGGGAGCAGCCGGATCGGTTTTGCCCATGAAGATGGTGATTTTGCAGCGCGGATCCCCGGCACCGGAGGACCACCACTTGCGCCCGTTAATCACGTACTCATCCCCGCTGCGGACGATGCTGGCCTGGATATTCGTAGCATCGGAGGAGGCCACGTCCGGCTC
>JANXQZ010001222.1 GCA_025353235.1 Bryobacterales bacterium | reverse complement strand
GATGTCGCTCGACGAGGCCGAGGCGGTGTTCACTCGCAAGCCTGACCGGCTGGATACCAAGCTTCTCACCCAATTCGCCGGGAGCTACGAAACACCGACAGGAACAAAGATCCAAGTGACTTATCACGAGAACAGCGGGCTGGCTCTCGTTGTGCCCGGAGCGCCGCCGATGCCTCTCACGCAAACGAAAGGGCTCCGCTTCAGAACGCCTCAATTTCAAGATGAGGTTTTGGAATTCATAGTCGAGAACGGACAGGTGAAAGCACTGAAGCAGATATCCCCGAGCGGTGAGTTCTCGTTTCCGAAGAAGTAGAGCCCCGGATGCTAAACTCAACCGAGAGGTGGCATGAAGACTTGCTGTCTGCTGTTGCTGGCCGTGTTTTTGGCTGGGGCTCAAACTAAGCCGAAGGATATGTGCGTTCCGCCCCCGAGCGGAGTTGCGCCCCTGTTGCCCGCCAAGCTGATGGAAGGGCAGGGCCAGATACATTTCCAAATTACGACCTCGAATCCCATGGCGCAGAAATTCTTCGATCAAGGCGTCGCCCAGATGCATTCATTTTGGGCCATGGAGGCCGAGCGCTCTTTCCGGCAGGCCGCCGAACTTGATCCCGATGCGCCCATGCCGCAGTGGGGCATCGCCATGGTTTCGGCGGGCGATTACCGTCCACGTTTCCAACTCGACAACGCCGACAAAGTGTTTGGAAAGACGAACCCGTATAACGCCCAGGCTCGGGCCAGAGAAGGCGCGAAGAGGGCGCAGGAGCTAGCGGCCGTTGACGGAAAGGCATCGCCGGTGGAAAAGCTCTACGTGGCATCCATCGCGGCCCGCCGGGATCTGACGTCAAAAGAGCCGGAGGAAGCCTACGTGCTAGGACTTCGTGCCATCGTCGCCCAATTTCCCGATGAAGTGGAAGCCCGCACCTATCTGGCTCTCCATCTCATGCGCGGCTTTGAGCTTCCCGACAAGACGCCGCGCGGCACTTCCATGGAAGCGGTGGAGCTGCTGCGCGACCTCTTGAATCGCGCTCCGGAGCATCCGGGCGTGCATCATTATGTGATCCACGGTTTCGAAGGCTCCTTGTTTGCAAAAGACGCGTGGCCCAGTTGCCAGCGCTACGCCGAACTGGTCACGAACATTCCGCATGCGCTGCACATGCCGGGTCATATTTATTCGCAAACGGGACGGTGGGACGATGCGGTCAAGTCGTTCTCGAATGCGGCGGCGAACGAACGCGGATATATGCAGGCCGACAAGCTGTACGGGTCGGGACATCACGGCCATAATGTTCACTACCTGGCGACGGCGTATTCGTTCGAGGGCAAGTACGACCAAGCCAAGGACGCCGCGCGCGAATTGCTGGCCATTGGAGAAAATCCGCGAGAGAAGGCCAGTGTCGATGGATTCTATGCGGCCTACAGGCAGGGCTGGTTCGCGATGATGCGAACCTTGGTCCAGTCAGAAAGCTGGGATGAAATTCTGGATGGAAAAACGCTGCCCGTGTACGAAAAGCCTCGCGAGCAGGCGTGGCGGCACTGGGCTTTGGCGCTGGCTTATGCCGAGAAGAAAAACGTTGCCTTGGCTAAGGCCGAG
>JANXQZ010001196.1 GCA_025353235.1 Bryobacterales bacterium | reverse complement strand
CCAGTTTCGTTCCATTCCTGGTGTACTTCATGCTGAGCTGGCGCGACCATTTGCGGCGCAGTTTTTTGTACCTGTTCGACGGCGAGAATCGCCACATCGCCGGAAGAGCCTGGGAAGGCGTAGCCGTCATGGCGCGAGGGTACGTGCTGGGGAATTTTGTGCTGGGCCTCATCCTAAGCGTTATCAGCTGCGCGTTTTTCTTTTCCATCCGGCTGCCTTACTGGCCGATTGTCGGGCCTGTTAGCGGGTTTCTCAGCCTGGTTCCCTACATCGGCTTGCCGATGGCCATTGTTCCTCCTATCTTGTCTGGCCTCACTCAATTCGACCAGCCGGGGATCTACTTCGTGATTGCGATCGTGGTGGCTGTGCTGCACCTGATCGCGATGAACCTGCTGTATCCCAAAGTGGTGGGTTCGCGCGTGCACTTGAATCCGCTCGCGGTAACGGTTGCGCTTATGTTTTGGGGAACGCTGTGGGGCGGGATCGGCCTGCTGCTGGCAATCCCTATTACTGCGGGAGTCAAGGCCGTTTGTGATAACGTAAGCAGTTTGCAGGGTTACGGAAATCTTCTAGGCGACTGATGCCAACCACCAGACTAATGATCCTTGTGGGTGTCGGGGTAGTGCTGCTGGCCGCCGTTGTTTTTGGCGTGTTCACCGGAAACAAAGGCTCTCATTTAGAGTTGAACGGGCAGGTGATCAAGTCGCGCACCGGCGCTCTCGACGAATCGAACAGCGTCGCGCTGCTCGACTTCCGCATCTCCAATCCATCGAACGTTTCGTTTGTCGTGCGCGAGATTAAGGCCACGCTGGAGAAAGCCATCGGAGAAAAGATGGAAGCGCAGTTGACCTCCAAGGGCGACATGAAACAGCTGCTAGAGTTCAATAAATTTCTCGGCGCGCAGTACAACGACACGCTCAGCATTAAAGACAAGATTCCCGCCCGTGGCCAGATCGATCGGATGGTGGCGGCCCGGTTCGAAGTTCCGCAAGCCGAGCTCGACAAGGGCAAAGCGATTGTGCTGTGGATGCAGGATATGGACGGCCCCGAATTCACCACCACCTACAAATTGCATTAGCGCGGCTTCGCCCGCGGCGCATGCTGAGATAAGATAACTAGACTCAACATGTGGCAGCAACTCTATACACCGGTCGCCGGTAGTTTGGGCCTCTCCGCGCTGGTGGCGGCTATTCCGATCTTCGCGCTCCTGTTCGCGCTCGGTGTTCTGCGCGTGCCCGCCTGGAAAGCCTCGCTGATCGGACTGGGAGCGGCCGCTGTGGTTGCGCTCTTCGTGTATCGGATGCCCCCCAGCTTAATGGGAAGTTCCATCCTGTATGGAGCGGCTTTCGGATTGTTCCCGATCGGCTGGATCGTGTTCTCTGCCATCGTGCTCTACCGCATCACCGTAGAGACCGGTAAATTCGAGATCATCAAAGATTCAGTTGGCGGACTCACCGACGACAAGCGTTTACAGGCGCTGCTGATCGCCTTCGCATTCGGCGCTTTTCTCGAAGGCGCGTCTGGATTCGGTACTCCGGTCGCGATCGCGGCGGCCATGCTCGCAGGACTGGGGTTTAGCCCCTTTTACGCTGCTGGCATTTGCCTGCTGGCCAATACGGCTCCGGTTGCATTCGGCGCAATTGGGATCCCTGTGATCACGCTGGCTGGCATCACCAATCTGCCGCTTCTCGATTTGAGTGCAAATGTGGGACGCATCTGCGCTCCTGTGTCGCTGTTCATACCGGCTTATTTGATCCTGGTTATGGGCGGCTGGCGGGCGCTTAAAGGGGTGCTGCCGGGCGTCCTAGTTTGCGGGATCGCATTTGCCGGGATGCAGTTCATCGTCTCGAATTTCTTTGGTCCGTATCTCACCGATATTCTCAGCTCGCTTGCAGCTATCGGCGGACTGGTTATTCTGCTGCGCCTGTGGAAGCCAAAGGATCGCTACGAAAGCCACGGTCCCACGATGACTCTGAAGACCCATAGCGCCGGAGAAGTCTTCATGGCTTGGCTGCCCTACTTGCTTCTCGTAATTTTTGTGTCGTTGTGGGGTCTGGATGATGTGAAGAAAATCCTTGGTCACGCGACACAGACTTTGGCATGGCCGGGTCTTCACAATCAAATTCTGCGTGTCGCCCCGGCGGTGACGAAATCCACGCCGTATGGGGCGATTTACACGTTCAACGTTCTATCGGCCGCTGGCACATCCTGCTTCTTCGCCGCGATCTGTTCAGCTTTGGTGCTGCGGGTTTCGCTTGGAAAGTTCTTCGGCATTCTAGGGGCAACGGCGCGCCAGCTCTTCTTTTCCATGGTGACGATTGCGACGGTGCTGGGTCTTGCGTACTTGATGAACTACTGCGGGGCAACGGCGACTCTTGGTCTGGCCTTCGCGGCGACGGGCGCACTGTTTCCATTCTTCAGCGCGATGCTGGGCTGGTTGGGCGTGTTCCTTACCGGGAGCGATACGTCGGCAAACGCGCTCTTCGGCAATCTGCAAGTGGTTACCGCCAGCAAGCTGCAATTGAATGCAACGTTGATGGCGGCTGCGAATTCTGCTGGCGGCGTGATGGGTAAAATGATCAGCCTGCAGAGCATTGCCGTGGCTGCGGCCGCGACCGGGATGAAGCCGGAAGATGAGGCAAAGCTTTTCCGCTTTACGATGCGCCACAGCTTGTTCCTGGCAAGTGTGATTGGGATTGTCGTGGTGTTCTATGCGTATATTGCTCCGGGTTGGGTTAGGTAGCTCTTTGTA
>JANXQZ010001185.1 GCA_025353235.1 Bryobacterales bacterium | reverse complement strand
CTTAGTAACAAATTCGAAGAACGCGTGGAAACCAGCCCGCTCGATTTCAGCGCGTCCGGTGCGTCCAGTCAACGCTAGTCTTAGATGCATTCGGAGTTTGTGGTTCAAGTCCCGTACCAGCTCCTGGAACAGAGCCAGCTTGCCTGGGAAATAAACGTAGAAGGTGCCGAGAGCGACATTCGCGGCCTGGGTGATGTCGACGATGGATGTATCGAAGTAGCCTTTGCACGCGAATAGTTCTTCAGCGGCGGCGAGTTGGCGCTGCCGGGTGGCTTGGGCCTTCAGTGTTTTAGGCTTGGTGATGGCCGGGGTCATTTATGAATACTGAATCATTGTTCGGTTTTATGCAGTGTGGACCCTTTCCCTCGATTTGTCAAGGGGCAGCGCCGGAATGGGTCAGGGACAATTTGTGCAGCCCGACAGCATTGCGATTGACGAAAAGGGCGTGATCTAGGTGGCGGACCGGCAGAACGGCAGGGTGCAGCGCTTCGATCTGAGCGGGCGGTACTTGGGCGGGTGGAGAACTCGTAGCTTCGCTGCTGGTTCGCTCTGGATTGGGACGCAACAACGAGATGAGCTAACGAGTTCGCTGGGATGGCTGATGAAGATCGACCAGCGCGATGGAAAAGTGCTGGGCACCATCGAGTCCTATCGGGGCGATCACCTGGCGAACGTCAGCTAAACGGTGGTTTTGGCGCAGAACCGATCAAAGGCTTCAGTCATCAGGCTAGCGATCTGCGGGGCCTCGCGCTGTTCGATGTCGCGGCGGTGCAGCATCCAAACCGGCTTGCCGTCCTGGAATAGGGCCATTGATGGAGAGGATGGCGGGAACTGCGACAGAATGCCGCGCAGGTGGTCCACGGCGGCTTCATCCGCGCCGGCGAGAACGGTGGCAGTCTTGTCGGGCCGATTCTTGTTCTTCAGAGCCATGCCGATTGCCGGCCGCGCCCGTCCCGCAGCGCATCCGCAGACGGAATTGGTCACGATGAGCACCGTGCCGCTGTTAGGCCCAATCAGGCGATCCACATCTGCCGGGGTTCGCGCTTCCTCCACTCCGTACTGGGTGAGGTCCTTGCGCATAGGTGCGATCAGTTGTTCTGGGTAAGCCATTTTTGCTCCTTTTTAGAAACGGGCGGTGAGTTCAATTTCCTGGCCGACGGACTCGACCCATTTCTGCCGACCATGACCGGGCAGAGGCCGGGTGCTCACCTGCAGGACTTCGAACTTTTCGAGCAGATGCACATCGCGGGTTACTGCGCTCCGATCGCGATTTAACCGCTTGGCCAACTCCGTAATCGAGCTTGGCGTTTCTTTCACGCTCTTCAATAACGAGATGCGCTTAGGGGTTAGGAGAGATAAAAGGTCTTCCGCATCTTCGAAAGCCACGATTCGGCTAGGCGGTATCGGCTTGCCTGCATCCGCCAGCGCGGCGATTTTTCTGCCCCGTTCGAAAAACTTATCGATGGGCTCAACCCGAAATTCTAATCTTTCCATTGACCTATCCCCCTAATATAGCTTCCCATTCGGTCTGGAAGCGGTTTTCGATTTCTTCAAAACTCGTAAAGCTCACTGGCGTTACCGTACCCATGAGATGCTTATGGTGGCTTCCATGCGCGTTGTCGTACCCAAGTACCCGTCCATTGTCTTTGGCGTACAGCAGAAAATTGATGTAGGTCAGATTGTATCGAGTGACGTTACCGTCTGCTCCTACCCAAACCTCTCGCCGAAGCAATCCTCCGCCCCTGGCTCGGGAAATACTGCCGCTGTCGTCTACAGTTTTCTTGCCACGTTTCAGACTTGATTTACAATATCACGGCTGGTATCGTAATGCAAGGTTCCTTTTCAAATTAGATAGGGCGAGACCAGCTTGCGCGCCTGATCTTCCGTCAGCCCGCAAGCATCCGCGATTCGCACAGATTGTTCCTCAATCGAAAGCGCCTCCCAGGGCGCCAGCCTCTCCCGCGCGGCTTCCGCATGCTTTGCATACGCCTCATCCAGGCGGCCCAGGATCACGAGCGCATCGCCCTCAGTGGCAAGTTTCCATTTCTTCGAATCGGGACGGACCGCAAGCGCGCAGTGCTCCAGAACCTGCGTCGCTCTGGCCCGCGCGGCCGTATAATCCTGGCCATAAGCCATCTCGAGATAGGCGAGATTGATCCCGTGATAATAGGCCTGATCGTGGTCCGGCGGAGTCTTCCCCGCAGCTAAATCGTAACCGCGCTGGTAGAGTTCCATCGCACCTTGCACATCGCTTCTTCTCCTCTCCACCACCCAACGGCGCTTCAATCTGCCAGCCAGGACTCCCAGCACATCGGTCCCGTCTGGCTTGTGAGCCTGCAACACCTGGATGGCATCCTCGCGGCGATCGCACCCGTCTAGCGCCAGTGCGAGTTGGACGGCCCCTCCATCATCGAGTTGCGCCCGAAGCGGCCAAAGCTGCTCGATCACCTTCTGAAATCGGCCTGTCTCAATCGCAACTCCCGCCGAGTTCCGCGGCCCGGTGCCTGCGGTGTCTAAAGTTAGGCCGCTTACCAGGATTTGCGCGGCAGCAGCCTCCGCCAGCATCGTAATGTGATTGCCGGGAATTACGCGCTGGACCGACTCTGGAAAGGGTCCAAGCGACGATTCCGGGGGTACGAACTGATCCATTTCGCCGGCAGTCGCAAACAGCTTAAAAGGCTGCCCGGAGCTGAGGTTTAGATCGTCCCAATCCTTCCTAAGCTGATGGATGAAGGGACCGCTTGCGCTCATATTTCGAATCTGCTGCTTGAAGAACGAGAGCAGAGCGGCTTTCACCAAACCGGCACTGGGCGTCCCAAAGAAAAATGCATGGGAGGGCTGGTGGTTCAGCGTGCCTTGGTAAAGTATCCCGACCTGCGCGCTCGAACGTCGCATGCATTTTTCTTTGGGACGCCCAGTGCCGGTTTGGTGAAAGCCGCTCTGCTCTCGTTCTTCAAGCAGCAGATTCGAAATATGAGCGCAAGCGGTCCCTTCATCCATCAGCTTAGGAA
>JANXQZ010001164.1 GCA_025353235.1 Bryobacterales bacterium | reverse complement strand
GATCGGCTTGTAACCCCACGCGGTCGCCCAAATATCATAAGGTCCGATGCCGGGAATGAGATCCTCGACGTCAATGTGGTCTTCAGGCTGTGCCACGTAATTGAAGCGCGAGTAATCCATGATGGACGGCGCGTGGCCCATTTTTTTAACCCACTCGCGATCACGAACCTTCTCCTGTGGGTACATCGAGCTGGCTTTCATATTGTGCTGGAAGCCAAGCGTGTGGCCCACTTCATGCGCGCACACGAACTCAATCAGCTTGCCCATGAGGTGATCTGGCAGCGGAAGCTTCTGCGCCCTCGGGTCAAGCGGACCCGCCTGCAGGAAATACCAGTCGCGCTGGAGATTCATGACGTTGTGATAGAACTGAATGTCCGAATCGAGAATCTCTCCCGTGCGGGGGTCGTGTATGTTGGGTCCGGAGGCGTTTTCCACGGTGGAGGGCAGCCAGCGGATTACCGAATACCGGGCGTCCTCAGGGCTGAATTCCGGATCCTGCTCTGCCGTAGGAGCGAGCTTCGCGATGATCGCGTTCTTGAAGCCTGCGGCTTCGAAAGCCTTCTGCCACTTCTCCACTCCAGCCTTCATGTAGGGAACCCATTTGGACGGCGTGGCGGAATCGATCCAATACACGATCGGCTTCACGGGCTCCGATAATTCAGCCAACGGGTCTTTCTTTTCCAAACGCCAGCGGTCGATATAGCGGCGTTTGGGGGCGCGATGCTCGTCCCTGCCGTAATCCAGTTGGCTGACGCTGAAGTATCCGACGCGCTCGTCCGCTAGACGCGGCTGCATGGGCTTCTCTGGCAGCTTGATCATGCTCTGATGCAGCACCACGCTCGCGCTTCCGGCGCGCATGCCTGCTCCCATAAAGGGGTTCACCGGGGTATTGGGAGCGCCGGGCGGGGTTGGCATCTTGGTGTAGGTGTGCGTCGCTTCGGCTTCGATGTTTTCAGGGTAGGCCGAAATGCGTTCGATGTAGGAGCGAGTGGGATCCATCGTGGTCGCATTGAGCCGCTGGCGGGCGCCGAGTTCGAAGACGTCGGTAGTGAACAGCCGCGTTACCTCAATCACCGGAGCCCCGTCAGGTGCGAAAGCCGCCACCGGGAAGGTCATTAGAATGGCGTCATTGTTGGCAGCTCTCACGGCTTGCGCGATGGGCGTCTTCGCATCTGCCACCACTTCATAGTTGATGTCGCGAAGGTGGACCTTGTTGCCCTTCAGCTCCCACCGGACCACTCGATTCCCTAAGGCCTGTCCGCCATAGCCGACCCCCATCGTGGTCTTGGCGATCTGCGTCACCCACAAGAACTCCTTATCCAGTTCGGTCTTCGGGATTTCGTAGTAATACTTGTCTTTGAGAGTGTGAACCGTGAAGACGCCCTTCTTAGATTTCGCGTCTTTGGTGATGACTTTGTCGTAAGGTTGAGGATCCGGCGTTGGTGGCGTAAATGCGCCAGGGCGCTGCGGGCCGCCTGCGGCCGGGGTCGTCGCGGGCGTTTCTGGTGGCGGGGGTTCCTGGGCCGTTACGAGCGTCACGGCACAAAAAGCGCACAGGATGCGGAGCTGCATAGTTAGATCTCCTGATGGATGAAATCTATCTTACCAGCCGCCCTGTTCAAAAGGCCTACACCCGCCCGGCCCGGATCTCCTCCGCCATATAATCCGTGGCGCGCCAGCACAGCGCCAAAATCGTGAGCGTG
>JANXQZ010001148.1 GCA_025353235.1 Bryobacterales bacterium | reverse complement strand
TGCACGCCCGCCACCCAGATGCGCTGATCGTTATTAGGATCGATCCGAACCTGGCTGAAGTACATGGGCCGGGGATTCGTGTTGCTCATCTTGGCCCAGGTTTCGCCCTTGTCCTCGCTGCGATACAGCCCGGATTCATCGCTCTCCACCGTGGCATACACGATGTTGCCGTTACGTCGGTACACGTCCAGCCCGATGCGTCCCAGGTTGGTCTTGGGCAGTCCATTGGTAAGCTTTTTCCAAGTCGCGCCGCCATCGGTAGTGCGATAGATAGCGCTGCCGGGTCCGCCGCCGTTCATCCCGAACGCGGTGCGACGGCGCTGGTAGGCAGCAGCGTAGAGCGTGTCCGGATTCATCGGGTCCATCACCAGATCAGTCACGCCGGTGTCGGGGTTGATGTAGAGAACTTTGCTCCAAGTCTTGCCGCCGTCGGTCGATTTAAACACGCCTCTCTCTTCGCTCGGAGCCCACAGGTTCCCCTGCGCGGCGACGTAAACGACATTGGCGTTTGAGGGATGAATCACGATCCGAGGAATGTGGCGCGTTTCGGTAAGACCCATGTGGGTCCAAGTCTTGCCGCCGTCGCCGGACTTATAAACCCCGTTGCCCCATGACGAACTTTGCCGATTGTTCGCTTCGCCCGAGCCCACCCACACTACGTCGGGTTCCGACTGCGCCACAGTCACATCGCCGATAGTGGAGACCGGCTGGTCATCGAAGGTCGGCTTCCACGAGATGCCGCTGTTGACCGATTTGAAAAGACCGCCGGAGGCCGTGGCGGCGTAGACGATGTTGGTATTGCTCTCCACCACCGCGAAATCATCAATGCGTCCGCCCATATTAGCGGGACCGATCTCGCGGAATTTAAGGTTTTTGAGCTGGTCGGGATTCGGTCCTTTTTGAGCGCAGAGGACGAATGCAGAGAGGAGAGCAAGTGAAAGGAAGCGAGTCATGAATATCGCTTAGTGTAGTACAGTTCTAGCGTGTCGAGTCGCCTGGGGCAGGCCATTGCGGGCCTGCCCCTTCCTCTTTAGAAGTACAGCTTCAGAGCAAGCTGCATCTGCCGAGGCGTATTCAACAAATCGGCGGAGCTCGTCAACTTCCCGAAGTTTTGATCCTGCAGCGTCGTATCTCCGGCTCCGAAGCGAACCCGATTGAAGACATTGAACGCCTCAGCTCGGAACTCGATTCGCAACGATTCCCAAATGGCGAAGCTCTTGGCGATCGAAACGTTCTCGTTCAAGTTCGGAAACTGCCGGACCTTGGGATTGTAGCGAGTCACGTTGCCGATCGAGTTCAGTGCCGTGCCAGCCCCTTGCAGCGGGAACGGACCGGTCCCGTAGGGCACCAGGAAGTTGTCCACCGAGGGATCGAACTTGCCGTTCTTAGTCGGCGCTCTCCAGCCGTCATACGAAGTTACGTAGGCCGCTTGGCGTCCTGCAAAAAGTGGCAAAGAGTAGCTGGTTCCCAGTCCCACGGGCTGCCCGCTTGAGTAATAGTGAATACTGCTGACACGCCACCCGCCCAGCGCCGCCGCAGCGATCCCATGATCCAGGAAACGCTTACCCTTGCCTACCGGCAGTTCGTAAGTTAGTCCGAGTTTGAAGTTATGGGTGACATCGAACTGGCCAATAGATTTCTCAAGCCCGCGATTGAATTGGTCCGCTGCCTGGCCATTCCCCCAATAGGAATCGGAATCGGTCAAGATCTTTGAGAACACATACGAGGTCTGGAAATTCAGGCCCGCGCTGTAGCGTTTTTCGAAACGCAGGATGAAAGCGTGATAGGTGGAGTGACCGCTATGGTCG
>JANXQZ010001082.1 GCA_025353235.1 Bryobacterales bacterium | reverse complement strand
ATCCAGAATAATCGCGCAGCCGAAAGTAACGGCTCGCAATCTTTGTGCGGCAACCCTGCTCACACTGCTAGCCTCCTCCGCGCTTCTAGCGCAGTCCTACCAGGGGGGAGTGAGAGGATCCGTCAACGATCAACAGGGAGCGGCTATCGCCAGCGCCAAGGTGAGCCTCACCAACGACGGCACCGGCCAGTCCCGGTCGGTGCTGACGAATGAAGGAGGGGGCTACGACTTCACGTCTCTCGTGCCGGCGACCTACACGCTGGTTGCCGAAAGACCCGGCTTCAAGAAGTTCGAACGCAAGAACGTCGTTGTCGGCACGCAGGAGTCCTTGACTATAGACGTGAAGCTGGATGTGGGCTCAGTGTCTGATAGCGTGCTGGTCACCGAAGAAGTCCCGCTCATCGAAACCTCGGATGCCTCGCAGGGCCAAGTGCTCGATAATCAGAAGCTGGTGGAACTGCCCAACCTGGGCCGCAATCCTTTCATGTTATCGAAGCTGGCGCAGAACGTGATCCAGGTCGGCAACCCGGCCTATAATCGCATGCAGGATCAGAGCGGCTCGTCGGCCATCTCCATTTCAGGAGGGCCCGTTCGCGGCAACAACTACTTGCTGGACGGGGTGCCAATCACGGACGCGAACAACCGCGCCATCATCATTCCTTCCCTCGAAGCCGTTCTGGAAGTGAAGATTCAGGCCAACACCTACGACTCTGAAATGGCTCGCACGGGTGGAGGCATGTTCAACACGCTGATCCGCTCTGGCGGCAACTATATTCACGGCAGCATGTATGGCCACCTCCGGCGCACTAGCTGGGATGCGAACAGCTTCTTCAACAATGCGGCAGGCATACCGATCACTGAGCAGCCGAATAGCACGTGGGGCGCGAGCCTGAGCGGACCCATCTACATTCCGAAGATCTATGATGGCCGCAACAAGACCTTCTTCTCCGGCGCCATCGAACAGTACGACGACGTGCAATCCGGATCGTCCACCTTCTACGCGCCCACCGCTCTCGAACGCGTCGGCGATTTTTCGAAGACTTTCACCAAGTCGGGCGCGCTGGTGGTTGTGTCCGATCCCTTTACGAAACTCCCCTTCCCGGGCAACAAGATTCCAGCCAGTCTGCTAAACCCGATTGGCGTGAATATCGCCAACACGTTCGTGTCTCCGAAAACGACGCCGGCCTACTACGGCGACCAGGACCTGACCGCGTCCGCGCAGCTAAAGTCGCACGCCAGCCAGAAGGTTTTCAAGCTGGACGAAAACTTCACGAATTGGTGGCGCGCCAGCGCAAGCTACGCCCGTTACTACTCGCTGGAGCCTGGCAACAGTTGGTTCACGTCCATCTCTTCGCCGGACCAGTGGCGCCTGCAGCGCCGCGTCGATGCCACGGCTATTAACAATAACTTCATCCTTTCGCCGACGACGGTCTTGTCGGTTCGCTACGGGTTCAATCGCTTCCCGAATTACGGGTACAAGGCCAGCCAAGGCTACAACCTGGGGGCGCTCGGCTTTCCGTCCTCGCTTGTGGGTCAGATTGCGAATCCGACCTTCCCGATCGTCAACTTCACCACCGCTTACGGCTTGAGCACGAACAACAACTTTTTCTACGTGCACTCGTCGAAAAATTTCTCAACCAGCGTTGCTAAATATCTTGGCAAGCACAGTCTTAAAGCCGGCTTTGACTACCGCCGGATCTCTGCCGTGGGCAACGACCTGGACGGCAACAACGGCCAGTTGGGGTTCACCTTCAACGGGACGTTTACAGGCAATGAACTGGGTGACCTCTTGACCGGCTACCCGTATTCGGGCGATGGCTACCTGGCAAACAAGTTGAGCGACTACGCCAACTATTACGGGATTTACGTGCAGGACGATTTTCGCGTGAGCAGCAAGCTGACGGTCAACTACGGTCTGCGCTGGGAACGCGAGTTGGGTCTGCAAGAGACGCACAACGGCCTGATCACCAACTTTGCCGGAAGTGCTAACAACCCGCTGGCTTCTAACGTCACGGGGATCACACCCAAAGGCCTTGTCCAATTCGCGGGTCAGACAGGGGTTTCCTCGCATGTTGGCGACTTCGCGAGCAACAAGTTTGGTCCGCGCGTAGGCGCAGCCTATCAGTGGACAAGGCCTTTGGGTGTGATCCCCGTGACGTTAGAAGCCAGCGGGTTGTTAGCAC
>JANXQZ010001046.1 GCA_025353235.1 Bryobacterales bacterium | reverse complement strand
GCCTCAAACAGAATCTGGGACTGTTGAGCGGCGAGCAGAACACTCGGCTCGCGAGAGCCCGGCAGTTGCAAGTGGCCAGCACCCTGCGTCCTTCGGTGACAGCGCGAGTCGCCGACACCGAACAGCAAGTAAACCTCGCGGCCTTCGGCTTCTCATTCAAGTTCCCCGGAGTGAGCATCCCGACCATCGTCGGCCCATTCAATGTATTTGACGCCCGCGCATATTACTCGCAGCCGATCCTGGACTTCTCCGCGATCAACAACTCGCGAGCCGCATCGCATCTGATCAAGGCTGCCGAGTTCACTTACAAGGACTCCCGCGAGATGGTGGTCTTGCTGGTGGCATCCGGTTACTTGCAAATCATTGCCGACCAAGCCCGAGTGGAAGAAGCTCGATCCGAAGTCACCATGGCGCGGGCGTTATATCAGCGAGCCCAGGATCGTCTGCAAGCAGGCCTGTCTCCGGCTCTGGATGCCCTTCGGGCGCAGGTGGAGCTGCAGTCAGAGCAAACCCGCTTGCGGACTCTTGAGAATGACTTCGCAAAGGATAAATTAGCGCTGGCACGCCTGATCGGCCTCCCCTTGCGGCAGAATTACGTTTTATCGGATAAGGTGCCGTACGCGCAACTCGCGCCTCCGGATCTCAGCGCTGCCCTCGATCAATCCTTGAAAACGAGGTCTGATTATAAGAGCGCAGAAGCTCGGGTGCAGGCTGCCGAGGCGGCCAAAAGGGCCGCGATCGCACAACGCTATCCTTCGCTCGCTGTGAACGCCGATTACGGAGATATCGGAACTTCCCCTTGGAACTCGCACGGCACCTTTAGCGCATCCGTGGGGATGCGTGTTTCCATTTTTGATGGCGGGAGAATCAAGGGAGAGATTGAGGAGAGCGACGCCGAGTTGCAGCAGCGAAAAGCAGAACTCGCAGACTTAGGTGGCCGCATCGAGTACGATGTGCGGTCTGCTCTGCTTGATTTGGAGACTGCGGCGGATCAAGTGGAAGTGGCTCGCAGTTCGGTGGAAGTAGCCCGCCAGGCATTGATCCAGTCGCAGGATCGCTTTGGGGCAGGAGTCGCCGACAACATCGAGGTAGTGCAGGCTCAGACATCCGTCGCGACAGCCGCTACTGCCTACATCGATAGCTTATACGCGCACAACGTGGCCAAAGTGGCGCTGGCTCGAGCGTTGGGCGTGGCTAACCAGGGATTGAACCGGTATTTGGGAGGAAAGTGAGTTCATGGCACAAGACGTAGCAACCGAGGAAAGGCAGGACCAAGCAACTTCCAATCATGATGAGGGGCACGGCCCCGAAAAGCCGGCCGAGCCGAAAGAGTCCTTCCTAGCTGGGCATCCGATCCGCATCCTGATTGCGCTCGTACTAGTCGCGGCCATCGTAATCGGCGGTTTCTTCTATTGGTCCTATAGCTCCGCCTTTGAGACCACCGACGATGCCCAAATCGACAGCCATGTTTTCGCGGTCAGTTCGCGCATCGCGGGCAGAGTGACCGATGTGAAGATTGATAACAATCAGCCAGTGGCGCAGGGCCAGGTTCTGGTTCAACTCGATCCTACTGACTATCGAGTGGGCGTTCAGCGCGCTCAGGCCGATGTCGCTCAAGCCGAAGCCGATGCGCGCGCAGCCCAGAGCCAAGTGCCCATCATGAGCACTACCACCTCAAGCCAGCTCTCAACGGCTGGCGCGTCGGTGGAGGAAGCAAGCGCGGGTATTTCAGT
Organism: Bryobacterales bacterium; assembly: GCA_025353235.1. Taxonomy (GTDB): domain Bacteria; phylum Acidobacteriota; class Terriglobia; order Bryobacterales; family Bryobacteraceae; genus JANXQZ01. Next base: position 2,512 of record JANXQZ010001046.1, on the reverse strand, counting down.
TGCCCAACAACAGTATGAGGCCGCTCTTGCGCGGGTGCGGGAGGCGGAAGCGAATGCCGTCAGAGCTCAGAAGGACGTGGAGCGCTATCGCCCGTTGGCGCAAAAACAGGAGATCTCGCAGCAACAGTTCGATCAAGCAGTGGCGAATGCGCAAGCGTTAGCGGCGACTGTGGATACAGCGAAGGCCAGCGCCGATGCCGCGCAGCGACAAATCGGCCAAGCCAAAGCGCGGTTGTCTCAGGCTCAGGCTCAACAGGCATCTACCCGGAGTGGGCCGCAGCAAATCGCTGCCGAACGCGCGAAGGCAGCCTCCATGGCAGCGGCGGTCGGCGTCCAGAAGGCGACACTGGAACAAGCAAGCTTGAACGTGCGGTATACGACGGTGACCGCCCCGGTCGCCGGAGTCGTGGGGCAACGCAATGTCCAGTCAGGCCAACAGGTTCAGGCCGGGCAGGAATTGATGTCCATCATCCCTTCGGGCGACCTCTGGATCACCGCGAATTTCAAAGAGACCCAGTTGAAGAAGAGGCGGGTGGGCCAGAAGGTGAACATTCACGTGGATTCAACCGGGCGCGATTATCGCGGCCACGTGGACAGCTTTCCCGCTGCCACCGGATCTCGCTACAGCCTGCTGCCGCCGGAGAATGCGACGGGGAATTACGTGAAAGTAGTCCAGCGGCTCCCCGTGAAGATCGTGCTGGAACAGGGCGAGGATCCTGAGCATCTGCTTCGGCCCGGAATGTCGGTGGAGCCCAAGGTCCAGGTGAAATAAGCTAGAAGGTGAGCACTACAAGGTGCTGACCCTTCGGCAGGGTCACCATCCAGTTTGGACCTACAGCGCTGACGCGAAGTACTGCTTCCGCTCCGTCCAAGTCCAGGTGAGCGGGCTGGTGGTCGACAATCGCGATTGCTCGTGCACTGCTTTCGTAGGAGAACTCAATTCCGTTGCTCCTGGATGTCGCAGTCTTCAGGTTCCCATTAAAATCCACCATGCGAAACGAGACGTCCTTCGGTGTCGGCTCAATTACTTGAGGTCCCCCCGGCACCCAGACCGTCGTGCCATCATGAACCGGCCATACCTTCCCATTTACCAGTGCCGGACCCTGCCAGGGAACACCCGCCCCGAAGCGCGAATCGATCACTAGCTTCGAGCCTGTCTGCTCCACCTTGTCAACACTGGACGCAGCTGCAGAGAGCAGCGGCAAGTCAGGCTGCAAGATCGAATTCTCGAAATACAGAGCGACCTGCGGGAACGACTTCGCTGCCAGATGGATCAGTTGAAAGAGCTCAGTGCCCGTTTGCTGTTTGGTCGGGTATACGTCCTGATAGCGCTCCACGATATTGATGTCGATCGCCAGCTTGTCTTGTCGCTTGGTCAAGGGCTCGTAGCGTTTGGCGATCTCGGGATAGCGTTGCGGCCCGAGATTCCAGATTGTGGCTGGATCTTCGATCAGAAAGGTGAAGTTGTGCGTGTCTAACATCGGAAGCACTTTGCTGACATCGGCACCGATCAGATCGCGCATGCGGGTGTCGAATCGGTCGTCTACATGGGTGAGGACCAGATCGAGATCAGGCTTAGCGGTCCGAATTGCATCAACTACACCGATCCATCGCGCTTGCTGGCTCCGCGAGAGCTCAGCCCGATAGTCCAGGAACTTCCGCAGCCGGTCGGGGTCGGGAGGATTCTGCTGGAACAGCTCCAGCGGATCGAAACCTTGAGCGCCTTTAAATGCATTCCTCACGTCCGGGTTCATGGGCGTGAAGCGAGCCGGATTGGCAGCACCTTCCAAGGACTCGAAGTACAGTTCCGCTAAATTGACTCCATCCCAATCGAAGCGCTCGATCAGTGACTTCGTTCCCCCGCGCACGGCTTCAAAAGCCTCAGGGTTTTGCAAATTCATCAGCTTGCGCCAGTCGAGGTGAGCGACTTGCAGGATCGCTGTCTTCTCGCGCCATTCTGGATGGTCGGCCCAAAACTTTTCGCTGACGTGGGGAAGCTCGAGCCAAATGTAGACCAGGATGCCTTGGCGATGACAGGCGTCGATTAGGTGACGCAGGTATTCGTCGGATTGCGCGGACGGCTCGAAGTAGTGCCAGCCCGCGACATGCAGAGCCGCGATGCCAGACTTGCGCCAGCGTTCGGCGAAATAGTCCAGGTCCACTCGGTTGCGGTATGCCGAATCGAAGAACGCCCACAAGCGTCGCGACTCAAAAGGCGGGTTCAGTCCGAGGTCGTGCAAAGCTTGCAGCAGATAGGGGAATCGTTCGTATCCCTGGATTCCTGGCGAAACGGCGACCCATAACGCAGCGCCGGACCCGCGCCGCACGGATGCCATCAGAGGTGCTCCATCCCATTTTTCAACGGTGAAAACCGTGGCGTCTTTGGGGATTTCGAACCTGCGCAGATCGAGGGCTTTCTCCCAGATAATCGGCAGTCGGGGAGCGTGGACGTCGACAACGCTGCGCACTACCACCCGCTTCGGGCCGGGTTTGAATCCCAGCGCATCCGCCA
>JANXQZ010001041.1 GCA_025353235.1 Bryobacterales bacterium | reverse complement strand
GCACCGTCGATTTCGGAGCCTCGGATAAGCCGATGAGCGACGAAGAAATCAAGTCCGTCACGAAATACCACGTGCTGCATTTTCCTACCGTGATGGGCGGAGTGGTTCCAACCTATAATGTGGAAGGCGTGACGGGCGACTTGAACTTTACCGGTCCGGTGCTGGCGGACATCTTCTCCGGCAAAATTGCCAAGTGGAACGATCCCGCAATTGCAAAAATAAATGCCGGAGCAAAGCTGCCCGCGGCCGACATCACCCTGGTGCATCGCTCCGATGGAAGCGGAACCACGTTTGTGTTCACGGATTATCTTTCGAACGTCAGCCCGGAGTGGAAGTCCAAAATTGGCGCGGGCTCGACGGTGAATTGGCCCGGCGGCCTCGGAGCGAAAGGCAGCGAAGGCGTTGCAGGGCAAGTGAAAGGCACGCCGAACTCGATCAGCTATGTGGAGCTGTTTTACGCGCTTCAGAACAAGATGCTGTATGGCGCAGTTCAGAACAAGTCCGGCAAGTTTCTAAAGGCCACTCTTGAGACTGTGACGGCCGCCGCTGCTGGTGCAGCTAAAGCTATGCCGGACGATTTTCGTGTGTCGATTGTAAATGCCCCGGGTGCGGACTCCTACCCGATCTCGACCTTCACGTGGCTGCTTATCCCGGATAAATTCGAAGACCCCGCAAAAAAGAAGGCCGTAGTCGACTTCCTCCGCTGGATGCTGGCCAAAGGTCAGACTTACGCTTCCGCCCTCAGTTATGCCCCGCTTCCGAAAGAGGTGGTCTCCAAGGAAGAGAAACAAATCGCTAAAATCCAATAATGGCTACGACCTCAACTGCGCCTGCGCCCTCGCACCGGAGGGCGCAGTCTTTTCTTGGCCGACTGCGCAATGGGGATGAGGCGGCGCACCTCATCACCCTGATCTTCGCCTGCACTGTTCTCGGGATTGCGCTGCTGCTGATCTATGAGTTGTGGATCCACTCGGCGCTGTCGCGCAAGCAGTTCGGGTTCAGCTTTTTTTTCACTCAGGTTTGGGACCCGATCAGCGGTCAATTCGGAGCTCTCCCGTTTATCTACGGCACGCTGGTTACTTCCATTCTCGCTTTGGTGATCGCGGTTCCGCTCGGGCTAGGGGCGGCCATTTATCTCGCCGAACTTGCTCCCGCGCGGCTGTCCAACGTGCTGACGTTTTTGGTAGAGCTGCTGGCCGCAGTTCCCAGCGTCATCTATGGATTGCTGGCAATCTTCTCGCTGGTCCCCATCCTGCGCAACTACGTCGAGCCTTTCCTGAAATCGACCCTGGGCTTTTTGCCGTTGTTTCAAGGACCCATTTACGGCGTAGGGTTTCTCGCGGCCGGTCTGATTCTCGCCATCATGATCTTTCCATTCATCATCTCTATTTCCCGCGAAGCTCTTCTGGAAGTGCCTCGTGAGCAACGCGAGGCGGCGCTGGCCTTGGGGGCGACGAAGTGGGAATCCACTTGGCAGGTGGTTGTGCCGTACGCCAAACTGGGCATCATGGGATCGGTGTTTCTGGGTCTGGCGCGAGCGTTGGGCGAAACGATGGCTGTGACGATGGTAATCGGCAACGACCCTCGCATTAAGGCTTCTCTGTTTGCGCCAGGCTATACGATTGCCGCAGTGATCGCCAACGAGTTTACGGAGGCCACTGGCGATTTATACTTAAACTCGCTGATAGAACTTGGCTTGGTGTTGTTTCTGATTACCATGATTATCAACGCGGGTGCGCGGTTGCTGATTATCGCCACCACTAAAAAGGGAAGCGCGCGCGACTGATGAACCGTACCGAGCGAAGAAAGCTTGTGAGCAACGTGATGCTGAGCCTGACCGGCCTGTGCGCGTTCATGACTGTATCTACTCTGTTTCTTATCCTCGGCTATTTGCTGTGGAACGGAGGCCGGTCGGTGGATTGGGCCTTCTTCACGCAACTCCCTAAGCCGCCGGGCGAGGCTGGCGGCGGGATGGCAAACGCAATTTTCGGGAGCGCCCTCATTATAGGAATGGCCTCCGTGATCG
>JANXQZ010001035.1 GCA_025353235.1 Bryobacterales bacterium | reverse complement strand
TATACGATCCCTTCGTCGCCACCGAACAGGCCGACAGCGGGGGTGATCTGCTGGCACATTATCAAGCGCCGCTAGTGGACGGGGATGACGTATTCATGCTCGTGAAAACGGGCTCGTGGATAGGCTGTAATCCGCCCGGCTCGGGCACTCCTGCTCCTTGCGGCGCCGCAGCCTGGAATTCCCAAATTTGGAACGAAGCGCGCTTTCATTGGGAGAATGGCGCACTTATCCAGAAGTGGAGCTTCGCGAGCGATTGGAAGCCAGCGCCCATTGATGGCGCATGGGAACCCGTTTTCCAGCCCGCGCTCGCGGGAGCTTACATCTATGTTCCCGGATCTGGCGGGAGCGTTTACAAGCTGAATCGCAACGACGGCAGCGTTGTCGCTCGAATCGCGCCGTTCAGTCCTGCCAATCCTGCCATTTACGTTGCCGGACCTCTTACGGCCGATGCGCAAGGCAACATCTACTTCAACGCGCTAGGAATGACCAGTGTGGATGAGGACGTTTCAGGAGCTTGGCTGGTGAAAATTGACAGCATAGGGAATGCCAAGTCAGCCAGCTTCCCTGCCCTGGTCATCGGTGCGCCCGGCCCCGCCGCCGCTTGTTCAACCTCGTTCAGTCTGGATTCATTGCCTTGGCCTCCAGCGGCGAATGCGGTGCCGCCGCAGGCCCGTTGCGGATCGCAGCGACCGGGTGTGAATGTCGCCCCGGCCATCGCGCTCGACGGCACCATCTACACCCTCAGCCGAGCGCATTTCAACGGTCGATATTCCTATCTGGTCGCTGTAAATCCGGACCTCACTCCCAAATGGGCCGCGTCTCTTCGCGATCGCCTGAGCGATGGCTGCGGCGTGCTCCTGCCTCCCACTGGCCAACCAGGTGGCTGCCGGGACGGATCGCGCGTTGGAGTGGACCCGGCGACGAATCAGTTGCCCGCCGGACGCGTGATCGATCAATCGTCATCCTCTCCGGTGGTCGCGCCCGATGGAAGCATCCTGTATGGGGCCGATACCACGTACAACTATGCTCGCGGCCACCTCTTCCACTTCAGCGCGGCCGGAGATTTTCTGAATTCCTACGACTTCGGCTGGGATACGACGCCCGCGATTTATACTCACGGTTACGCCTACTCCGTAGTTCTGAAGGATAATCATTACGACACAGGTTCGTACTGTGGCGACCAAGTTTCGTGTCCCGCGCACCCACCCGGGCCGTACCTGATCACGCAGCTCGATTCTTCTCTGAAGATCGAATGGAGCTTTGGAGGAACAGCCGAATGGTGCATCAACGCGCCTGCGGTTGACGTCAACGGTCGCGTCTATGCGAACAGTGAAGACGGCCACCTCTACGTGATCGCCCAAGGCGGGCACGTCAGCCACCGGCTCTTTCTCAATCTCGCTCTAGGTGCCGCCTACACGCCCTTGTCTATTGGGCCCGACGGAAAGATCTATGCGGAAAACGACGGCCATCTGTTTGTCATCGGAGACCGTTCCAGGCGCGGGCGTTTCCCGTAATCCGTTCGACTGATTGAAGTTGCATATATCTACTCACGTGCGATATCGTACGTGTTGCTGGCCCGATACCCGGACTAGCTCTTAAACGTCCATTGGAGGATTGATTGTTACCAAGTTCCGAATCACGGATCCTTACGCCCTGCTTGCCGGCGAACCACGCCGATGCCTTGCAGACCCCGCTTCGGCGGTTTGGCTCTGTTGTAAGACAAGTTTTGTTTGCTGTGCTGCCGGCTTTGCTGGCGCTCGCGATCCTGATCAGCGTTCCCGCGGCGGCTTTTGCGCAGGTTCCCGCCACCCACCAGGGCGGTGAAGCGGAGCTGGTGCTGCCTGACCTTGGCCAGGCAACGTTTCTGGGCGGAATCAACGGCCGGTCCCTGCTCATGATTGGGCTAGGCGTCTGCGCCCTCGGACTCTTGTTCGGGTTGATGATTTACACCCAGCTGAAAAACATGCCGGTGCACTCGTCCATGCTCGAAATTTCCGAGCTGATTTACGAAACTTGCAAGACCTATTTATTAACGCAAGGCAAATTCCTCTTGATCCTCGAGGCATTTATCGGTTCGGTGATTCTGCTGTATTTTGGCGTGTTGCGGCACATGGATGCCGTGAAGGTCATTGTAATTCTGCTGTTCAGCCTGATCGGAATAGGTGGCAGCTTCGGTGTGGCTTGGTTCGGAATTCGCGTCAATACATTCGCGAATTCGAGGACTGCGTTCGCCAGCTTAACCGGGAAGCCTTACCCCTGCTACGCCATTCCGCTTAAGTCGGGAATGAGCATTGGCATGCTGCTGATCAGCGTGGAGCTGCTCCTGATGCTGTTCATCCTCCTGTTCGTACCGGGCGACTACGCCGGGCCCTGCTTCATCGGTTTCGCAATCGGCGAATCCCTCGGGGCGGCGGCTCTGCGCGTGGCAGGCGGCATTTTCACCAAGATCGCCGACATCGGCGCGGATCTCATGAAGATCGTTTTCAAGATCAAGGAAGATGACGCGCGCAACCCCGGCGTGATCGCGGACTGCACGGGCGATAACGCAGGCGACTCCGTCGGACCCAGCGCCGACGGCTTTGAAACTTACGGCGTTACCGGCGTAGCGCTGATCACCTTTATCCTGCTGGCCGTGAACAGCCCTATGCTCAAGGTGCAGTTGCTGGTGTGGATCTTCGCCATGCGCATCATGATGGTGATCTCCTCGGGGCTGTCGTACTTCATTAACGAAGCCATTGCGAAGAGCCGCTACGCAAATGTAGACAAGATGAATTTCGAAGCGCCGCTCACTTTCCTGGTGTGGCTCACCTCCATCATTTCCGTGGCGCTAACCTATGTGGTTTCAGCCTTCATGATCCCGGATCTCGGCGGCGATACATCGCTTTGGTGGAAGCTTTCAACCGTAATTACCTGCGGCACGCTCGCTGGCGCCATCATCCCCGAACTCGTAAAGGTCTTCACCTCCATGGACTCCTCGCACGTTCGCGAAGTGGTGATCTCGTCGCGCGAAGGCGGAGCGTCTCTTAACATTCTTTCGGGCCTCGTAGCCGGGAACTTCAGCGCGTATTGGATCGGCATGGCCATCCTGGTGCTGATGACTGCGGCATACGGGGTGAGCACGATGGGGCTGGGCGGGCTGATGATCGCTCCCGCGGTGTTCGCATTCGGCTTGGTCGCGTTTGGATTTCTCGGCATGGGACCAGTGACGATCGCGGTGGATTCTTATGGACCCGTCACCGACAACGCGCAATCCGTATATGAGCTCTCGGTAATCGAGTCGATCCCTGGAATCGAAGGCGACATCAAGAAGCACTTCGGCTTTACGCCGAATTTTGAACGCGCCAAAGAGAATCTGGAAGAGAACGATGGCGCGGGGAACACGTTCAAGTCCACGGCGAAGCCGGTGTTGATCGGCACGGCAGTAGTGGGCGCTACCACGATGATTTTTTCGATCATCGTTGCATTGACCAAGGGCCTGCAGCCCGAGCTGCTGTCGAAACTCTCGATTCTCCATCCGCCTTTCCTCCTTGGCCTGATTACTGGGGGAGCGATGATTTATTGGTTCACGGGCGCATCCATGCAAGCGGTGACCACCGGAGCTTATCGCGCCGTTGAGTTTATCAAGGCAAACATAAAGCTGGAAGGGACCACCAGAGCGTCGGTGGAAGATAGCAAGAAGGTTGTCGAGATCTGCACACAGTACGCGCAGAAGGGCATGTTCAACATTTTCTTGACGGTGTTCTTCGCCACGCTGGCGTTTGCTTTCTTCGAGTCGTACTACTTCATCGGATATTTGATCTCGATCGCGCTATTCGGGCTGTATCAGGCGATTTTTATGGCGAACGCGGGCGGCGCGTGGGATAACGCGAAGAAGATTGTGGAGACCGAGCTGAAGCAGAAGGGAACCGATCTGCACGCCGCGACGGTGGTCGGCGATACGGTGGGCGATCCGTTCAAGGATACGTCGTCAGTGGCCTTGAACCCGATTATTAAATTTACGACCTTGTTCGGCCTTCTAGCGGTGGAACTGGCCGAATCGTTAAAGGAACAAAATCTGTTCACGCTAAGCACCGGGCTTGCAGTCGCGTTTTTGGCTATCTCGATGATCTTCGTATGGCGGTCGTTCTACGGAATGCGAATCGGCAAAGAGTAGCGAAGCGCCGGTAAGCAACCGGCGCGCAGCCTAACAAGCTGCCCTACAATGTAGGGCAGGCTGGCAGCCTGCGGCGGGTTGTTAACCCGCCTTCTGCCCCTTTCGACCTTCCAGAATTCGAACAAACGAGCGCGTGCCCAGTTCAGCCACTGTCAGCCCGGTTGCGAGCGCCTCGCCTTCCGTAATCGCGCCGCAGTTTAAACCCCGCAAAAAATAATTCAGCAGACCCTGGCCTGTAGCGGCATCGTCGAACACGTCCCCAACCAGCGTTGCCTGCGCCGCCTTCTCAACGAAATTCTTCAGCCGCGCAGAAGCAGCCGGCAACCCTTGCAGGAAAAATGCAAACACCGCCGCGTAGCGAGTAGGCAGTTGGGCCGGATGCAAATCCCACCCCTGATAAAATCCGCGATAAAGCGAACGCTGCACCTGATCGAAGTGCAGCCGCCAGGCTCGATGCACCACGCGTTTATTTTCGGCCTCCTGCTCGGTCGTAAGTGCACCGCCGCGATAGGGAGCGATCGGCATCACGTTGGTCGCGCCATCAGACAACGTGACACCGCGACCAGCGAGCGCCACCTGCATCACGTTCCGCGCGAAGTCGCACGCCGGATGCGGCATGCCCTGATGTTCGGCCGTGATCTCGCATGCGGCGGTGTAGTCGTAGACACCGAAGTGAGCTCCCCGGCAGCGTCCGCTCGCCGCACGAATCAGATCCGGCAGAGCGACACGGCCTGCAGAATCGAAGATGCTCTGCGTGGTCTCAACCATGAGCTCAATGCGAATGGAACCGTTGGCGAGGTTGTGCGCCGATTCAAAGCGGGATAAGAGGTCGACCAGCGCACCCACTTCCGCAGGCGACGTGATCTTGGGTTGGGTCACCACAAAGTTCGCGGGCAAATTCCCGCCCGTCTGATCCAGCAGGGCAGTCAGGAACAGATCGAGCGTCCGCACAGACCTGACCTTCAACACCTCAGTCAGCGGTTTAATCCGAATCCCGATGAACGGAGGCAGCGTTCCCGCCGCCAAACCTCGCGCGACCTCAGCCGCCGCCTGCAATGCGTGCCCATCCTCTTCCGCATCGGGGCGATTGCCGTAACCATCTTCGAAATCGAGCCGAAAATCCTCCACCGCCTCTCGATTCAGCTTCTCGGCAACCCGCCGATACACCGCATCCGCAATCTCGTTAGCGATGCCCAGTGTCTGAGCGAACTCGGTCGCGCCAGCGCCGTAGGTTTGAAGAGTCTGCCTGGCACGCGCCCCCAAATCGACCGCCGTTTCCGCCCGAAACAGATGAGCGCCGCCGTAAACCGTGTGAACCGGCTGCCGCTCGCCGCTGTCCCCAGGAAATTCCGTGCTTGGCATAATAGTAAAGTAAAACACAAGCGCTGACCAATGACGTATTCGACCGTAGGCCGTTCCGTGCCGCGCAAAGAAGGGCGCGAAAAAGTAACAGGACAGTCGAAGTACGTCGATGACATCAGTTTTCCTGGGATGCTTCACGGCGTCACGGTCCGCAGTCCGGTCGCCCGAGGCCGACTGCGCAAGATCGAATTCACTGGCATTATCCCCTGGCACGAATTCACGATCGTGACCGCAAAGGACATTCCTGGCGAGAACTGCGTCACGCTGATTTTGAACGATCAGCCGCTGCTCGCGGACGGCCTCATCAACCACCCAGAGGAGCCAGTGGTGCTCTTGGCCCATCCCGATAAATATCTCGTGGAGAGAGCGCGCAATTTCGTTAGGCTGGACATCGAACCTCTGCCTCCCGTCTTCACGATTGAAGAGTCCGAAGCGAAATCGACGATCGTCTGGGGCGAAGACAACGTCTTGAAAAACTTCCGTATGGACAAGGGCGATGTGGAATCCGTCTGGGACACTTCGGCGTTCATCGTGGAAGGCGAGTACCGCACAGGCGCGCAGGAGCAGCTTTACATCGAACCGAACGGCATCATCGCTACCGCAAACCCGGAAGACGGGATTACAATTTGGGGCTCCATGCAGTGCCCGTACTACATTCACAAAGCTCTCCTGAAACCATTCGGGCTGCCACCGGAAAAGGTGCGCGTGATTCAGATGGAGACCGGGGGCGGTTTCGGCGGTAAGGAAGAGTATCCGTCCATCATCGCGGGACACGCGGCGCTGCTAGCCTGGAAATCGGGCAAGCCGGTCAAGCTCGTGTACGACCGGGCCGAGGACATGGCCGCCACCACGAAGCGGCATCCATCCCGCACCCGACATCGAACCGCTGTTTCGAGCAACGGAAAACTGCTGGCCATGGACATCGAGTTCGTGATCGATGGCGGCGCCTATGCCACGCTGTCGGCCGTGGTGCTTTCACGCGGAACCATTCATGCGGCGGGTCCGTATGCTTGCGCGAATGTTCGAATCCGCAGTCGCGCCATGGCTACAAACTGTCCGCCCCACGGAGCTTTTCGCGGCTTTGGCGCGCCCCAGAGCATCTTCGCGCTAGAGCGGCACATGGACAAAATCGCGCGAGCCGTGGGCCTCACTCCCGAAGAGTTCCGCAAGCGAAATTTTC
>JANXQZ010001021.1 GCA_025353235.1 Bryobacterales bacterium | reverse complement strand
AATGTCTGCAAGCATAACGTAACGCGGTTCCCCTACGAGTTGTCGCGACTGGCTCAGGACATCGCAGGTGGGCTGGTTGCCACGCTTCCGTCGGAGAAGGATTTCGATAATCCAGAGACGGGTCCGCTGCTTCGCAAGTATCTGCAGGGCCGCGAAGGTGTGAAGGTGGAGGATCGGGCTCGGGTGTTGCGCTTGATCGAGAATATGACTCTGGGGCGCAATGCGGTGGGTTATCTCACTGAGTCCATGCATGGTGCGGGGAGTCCGCAGGCGCAGCGCATTCAGATCGCCCGGCAGATGAACATTGAGGAAAAGAAGAAGCTGGCCGCATCTCTGGCAGGCATCACTTCATGACATCACTGAAGGATCAAGTGGTTCTCATTGTCGGAGCTTCCAGCGGGATTGGGCGCGAGTCGGCCATACTGTTTGCGCGGGAGGGGGCGAAGGTGATGGCGTCAGCCCGGCGAGAGGATCGATTACGCGAGTTGGAGCCAGAGGGAATCCAGATTTTCGTGGCAGATGCGAGTGAGTCGTCACAGATGGAGCGGCTTGCGGAACACTGTCTTCAGCAATATGGGCGCATCGACATTCTGGTTTATGCGACTGGGACGAACGTGCCGGACCGCTCGATGCAGCGGCTGAATACTGAGATCTGGGACATGATGCTGAGCGTGAACTTGAACGGCGCGTATTACATAACGCAATCGGTTTTGCCTGGAATGCGCGAACGTCAGTCTGGGCATTTGATTTATATCTCGTCCATTTCCGGGTTAGTGCCGGATGTGTCTGGTGCCGCGTATCAGGCTTCGAAACGCGGATTGCTGGGCTTGTCGCATGCGATTCGGGTGGAAGAGAAGCAGAATGGGATTCGCACGTGCGTGATTTGTCCCGGGCTGGTGGATACGGAGATTTTGGAGAAGCGTCCAGTGAAAACGCCAGCCGAGACTCTAGCGAAAGCCATGCTGCCGGAGGACGTTGCTGAGGTGGTTCTGTCCGTTGCTAAACTGCCTGTACGTGCTTCAGTACCAGAACTTCAGTTGTTACCAAGTTATTTGTAATTTGAGGCTAGATCCCGTATGCTCACTTCATGCAGCAGCTCACCATTGATCTTCCCGAGAATCTTTCGGCTGCATTGACTACGCCGGGCAAGGATCTCTCTCGCGCCGCGTTTGAAGCAATCGCCCTTGAGTCGTATCGTGAACGCAAGCTCAGTACCGCCCAGTTGCGTCAGCTTCTGGGATTTGAAACCCGGTATGAGCTCGACGGGTTTCTCAAGGAGCACGAGGTCTGGCTGGAATACTCCGAGTCGGATCTTGAACAGGATCGCGAGACTCACCGGCGGCTCGGCTTCTGAGTCATGCAGCGTGTCGTTTCCGACACCTCCCCGCTGCGCTATCTCGTACTGATCGGACAAGCGGAGTTGCTGCCGAGGTTGTACGGAACTGTCTTTATCCCGGAAGCAGTAGCCGACGAACTCAGTCATCCGCTTACCCCGACATTGGTTAGAACGTGGATTGCTTGTCCACCCATTTGAGTTCAAATTATTCCAATGATTACTAGGCCTTCGCTAGTCCCGCTCGAAGGCCTCGACCGGGGAGAACGCGATACTATCCTGCTCGCGCTTCACCTGAAGGCCGACTTGGTGCTCATGGACGAGCGGGAAGGAGTGGAGGAAGCCCGGAACCTGGATTTGCTGGTGACGGGGACAGTCGGAGTACTAGATCGAGCGGCCAAACGCGGGTTGATCGACTTGGCAGCGGCTTTTACGCTGTTGCGCAACACTAATTTTCGTATTAAGCCTTCAGTGCTTGACCGGTTATTGGGCGGGCACTGAGTAAAACATCTGGACGCGGCCCCTCGATTCTACCGTCGTAGAGTGAAGTAGACATGTCATTCAGGCTAAGTCTACTCGCCCTCATCAGTGCTTCATTCGCATCGGCTCAGTCACCGCTCGGAACCGTGACGGGGCTCGCCACCGATCCAAGCGATTCACCCTTGCCCAATACCGAACTCACGCTCACCAACACCAAGACCGCAGTGAGACAGATCGCGAAGACCAACGATTCTGGATCCTACTCCTTCCCAAACCTGAGTCCTGGAACCTACAAGCTAACTGGAACGGCAGCAGGATTCCGCAACATCGAAACCACGGAGTTTCCAGTGGATGCTTACCGCACGGTGCGCCAAGATCTGAAGCTCGAATTAGGCACTACCTCGGCGGAAGTCACGGTGGCCGAGACCACATCAGCA
>JANXQZ010001075.1 GCA_025353235.1 Bryobacterales bacterium | reverse complement strand
CGGCGGCCGATAGCGTCGAAGCTGGAACCGATTTATCGTGCGGTTCCGAATACGGCAGTCTGGCCCAAGCGGTGGCGCTCGGCCTCATTCCGGAGAGCAAGATCGATCAGGCTCTTCAGCGCCTGTTCGCCTCGCGCTTTCGTCTCGGGATGTTTGACCCGCCAGAGCTGGTACCCTATTCCGCGATTCCGTATTCGGAAAACGATTCGGCGGCTCACCGCAGTCTGGCGTTGGAAGCGGCCCAAAAATCGATCGTGCTCTTGAAGAATGCGAACCGCATATTGCCCTTGGGTTCCGAGGTTCAGCGCATCGCGGTAATCGGACCGGCAGCGGACGAACGCGACCCTTTGCTTGCCAGCTATCATGGCGTCCCTTCTAGACTGAGTACCCCGCTCGATGGGATTCGGGAACGATTTGGCGGCCGAGCGGACGTGCGCTTCGCCCTGGGCAGCAACTACACATCAATTTCCCCAGCCTTGGTGCCAACCGATGTTTGGGGAGCGCAAGGGTTGCTGGCGGAATACTTCGACAACGCAAGCTTGGACGGGCAGCCCCGAGTTTCACGCACGGAGCCGCGCGTATATTTCAACTGGGATATGCAGGATCCCGCGTTGATTCCGCAGATCCCCAGAAATCGGTTCTCCGTGCGTTGGACCGGTTTGCTGCTTGCTCCGTATTCCGGCGACTACGTGATCGGACTGGCCCGCACGAATTGCAACGATTGCAACGGCACCGATTCGGCGAGCTTATCTGTGGACGGCAATTTATTGATCGGCGACGATGCCGCGCGCCTCTGGCCGCGCCAGACGCAAAGCGCGCACGTGCAACTGGAAGCCGGGCGCAGCTATCAGGTGCGCATCGAATACCGGCAGGACCGAGGAGGAGTGGGTCTTGAATTGAATTGGATCCCTCCGGCGGCTCCGCTTCTGTGGGAGGCTCGCGAGGTTATCCAGAGCTCCGATGTCGCCTTGCTATTTCTGGGTCTGAATTCAGATCTGGAGGGCGAAGAGATGCCGCTCGAGATCCCTGGCTTTTTGGGAGGCGACCGTACCAGCATCGCATTGCCTCAACCGCAGCAGGACCTGCTCCGCACCGCTCTCGATACAGGCAAGCCGATCATTGTGATCCTCATGAGCGGAAGCGCGCTGGCCTCGGCGGATGCGGACCAACGCGCCGCAGCGGTGCTCGAAGCTTGGTACGGCGGCGGAGAAGCCGGCACCGCCATAGCGGGGATCCTGGCGGGAGACGCGAATCCGGCTGGACGGCTTCCCGTGACCTTTTACCAGTCAGCAGATCAACTGCCGGCGTTCGAAGATTACTCGATGTCCGGGCGGACGTATCGGTATTTTCAAGGAAGCCCTCTTTACCCCTTTGGCTACGGTCTCAGCTACTCGACCTTTCAGTATTCAGATCCGAAGATTGCTTCAAGCGGCCGGTTATCGGTGTCCGCGCGCGTGACGAACACTTCTTCCAGGGACGGCGACGAGGTGGTGCAAATGTATCTCAGTCCAGTATCGAAAGCGGACGATGCGATTCGTGAATTGAAGGCATTCCAGCGGATCCACTTGAGCGCGGGCCAGAGTCGCATCGTGGAGTTTACGTGGAACGAGGAGGATGCGGATCGCTTGAACTGCTATCGAGTGAGCGTAGGCGGAGGCCAGCCTCTTCCGGGAAGCCAGTACGTTGAGTTCCTTCGTTCATCTTCCAGGTGTGCGGGCCGAATTCGATCGCCGCAAGTACGATAATCTCAAGGACACACCATGCTTGTGAAAAACGTTAAACGACCGGTCCCCATCGCGTGCTGCCTTTTGCTCGGTGCATCGGCGGCTTTGAGCGGGCAGCCTTCTGGAACCGTCGAGATTCACATCCTGGACCAGGTTGCCGCCAAAGTAAGCCCGCAACTCTACGGCCTCATGACGGAAGAGATCAACTACTCCTTCGATGGGGGGCTCTACGCGGAGCTTATTCGGAATCGCAGTTTCAAGGAAGACGTCAAAGAGCCCGTACACTGGAGTCTCGTCCAGGAGAACGGCGGAGCCGGGTCCATGACACTTGATCCGTCTACTCCATTTAACGATGCTGTCGGCACCAGCCTGAAGCTCGCGATAAGCACCAGCGCCAAGGGTCAGCGGGTGGGCATTGCTAACGAGGGTTTCTGGGGCATACCGGTCAGGCCCAACACTCAATATCACGTCTCCTTCTACGCCAAAGCATCTCCGGGATTCAGCGGGCCGATTACGGTTTCGATTGTGAGCGATAGCGGGGCGACGGTGCTTGCATCGGCCCAGCTCCCTCGCATTTCCGGCGAGTGGCGAAACTATCAAGTTTCACTGACTACAGGCGGCATCGCGCCTTCCGCACAGAATCATTTCGTCATTTCAACCAATCAGGCCGGGACCGTTTGGTTTGGGATGGTATCGCTTTTTCCGCCCACATTTAAGAATCGCGCCAACGGCAACCGCGCTGATCTTATGCAGCTTTTGGCGGACATGAAGCCGGCTTTTCTGCGGTTTCCAGGCGGTAATTACCTTGAAGGCAATACCATCGCGACACGCTTCGAGTGGAAGAAAACTATCGGCGATGCTTCCCGGCGCCCGGGCCATTTGAACGATGGGTGGAAGTATTGGTCTTCGGACGGCATGGGGCTTTTGGAGTTTCTAAACTGGTGCGAAGACCTTCAAATACGACCGGTGTTGGCCGTCTATGCCGGCTATTCGATGCACCAGGAACGCGTTAAGCCAGGTTCCGACCTTGCTCCATACGTTCAGGACGCGCTTGAGGAAATCGAGTATGTAACAGGCGGTCCGAATACGGTTTGGGGAGCCCGCCGCGCGAAAGACGGCCATCCTGCCCCGTTCCAACTTGAATACGTGGAAGTGGGCAACGAAGACAATTTCGACCGCGAGCCCGGAAGCTACGATGCGCGCTTTGCTCAGTTCTATGACGGAATCAAGGCAAAATACCCGGCGCTCAGCATAATTGCCACAACGAAGGTGAACTCGCGCATGCCGGACGTTATCGATGAACATTATTACCGCCGCTCGGAAGACGAGATGGCCGCGCATGCCCACGATTACGACAGCCGTGCTCGATCTTTGCCAAAAGTTTTTGTCGGCGAATGGGCGACTCGCGTTGGAGAACCGACTCCAAACATGAGCGCGGCGCTCGGCGACGCCGCATGGATGACAGGCATGGAACGCAACTCGGACCTCGTGATTATGTCCTGCTACGCACCGCTTTTCGTGAACGTAAACAAGGGCGCGATGCAGTGGCGTACGGACCTGATCGGCTATGACGGGATGTCGAGTTACGGCTCGCCGGCCTACTACGCGCAGCAAGTGTTCAGCCGGAACCACGGCGATGAAGTACTGGCGTCCTCAGTGCAAGGGATCCCGTCTAAGGAATGGCAGCCCCCGGCTCCACGGCAACGGCCCGCGGCTCCGGGCCAAGTTCAGACACCGACAGCGCAGCCGCCGCCCGAACAGGTTCCGCTCGTCTTTTTCGACACGACGCGCGATAGTAAATCCGGATCCATTTACCTCAAGGTGGTTAATCGGGCTGGAATGCCACAAGCGGTCCACGTGAAGGTGGATGGAACCGCCCCGCTGGATTCCCGAGGTCAATTGATTACGCTGGCGGCGAATAGTCCGGACGACACGAATACGATTACAGAGCCCAGGAAGATTGTCCCGGTTACTTCGACAGTGGAGGGACTGGGCCAGGATTTTACCCGGACGTTTCCGCCGTATTCCATATCGGTGCTGCAACTGAAACGAAAATGACCAGGTGGTCATTTCTGCGCGAACAATTCGTTAGCTTCGGAGTATTGCATCGCGCCTGTTAAAATCTCCGATTTGCCGTCGCGCAGAAATTCTGCAGCCAAGCTCTTCGCACGCCCCAATACATTCACCGCGATACCAGACCCGGAAGAAAGCCGTTGCACTCCGAGCTCCTCCAACTGCTTGGCGCTGGGCATCCCCGAACTGGCTAGCACGTTCAGCGGCAATCGGAGCGCTTGTGCAAGGGTCCCGATGATTTGCCCATCGATTACGCCAGGGACGAAGATCCCGTCGCACCCGGACTCGGCATAACGCTTTGCGCGCGCGAGGGTTTCGTTTAGGGCTTGGTTCGCGGGCACCAGCTTTCTGAGATACACATCGACCCGAGCGTTCACATAGAGGTCAACCCCGCATCGGGCAGCGGCTTTCCTGATCGCATCCAACTTCTGGCAGAGCGCTTCAGGCGTACCGTTGCCGTCCTCAATGTTGATGCCAACGGCGCCCGCATCCATCAGGCGCCCAATTGTTTCACCAACCGACGCAGGATCGTTTGCATAGCCCCCTTCGCAATCCACCGTCAGCGGAACACGGATCACCCGCGCGATATCCGCAATAGTGTTCAACAACAGCTTGATGGGGAGAGCGTCTCCATCCG
>JANXQZ010000915.1 GCA_025353235.1 Bryobacterales bacterium | reverse complement strand
CCATGCACGAAGAGAATGGGGACCGGAGCTGCGGAAGCAACCGTCAGAGTCAGTAAGAAGGCGATAGCTAAACGCATGATCCCAGCTTAACCGCCCCCTGACGAAAAAAGGGCGCAGCCGAAGCCGCGCCCTCGTTAACTTGCCGACAAGTTGATCCTAGAAAAAGAATTTCGCGGCAACCTGTACAGTGCGCGCGTTGCTATTGAACGTCGCTTCTGGATTGTTGAAGTTCTTGTTGCTAGGAGTCAGATAATTCAGAACACCCGATCCACTTTGCCCGAACGAGTTGATCTGGTTCAAGATACCGGGCGTGAACTGCGGATGATTGAGCCCGTTGAGAAACTGACCTTGCACTTCGAATTTATAGCGTTCACGATAGCTGAAGCGCTTCACAAGCGTAAAGTCGAGGTTGTCAATGTGCCGCGTGGGCAGGGTATTGCGTCCCGCAGTAGCGAGCGTCCCCTGACCCGCTACGATGTAGCGGGCATTCGGATTCTTGGCCAAATAACCTACCGTTGCCCCAGCTGTGTTCTTCAGGGCCGTAACACCGCTTCCGGTGCCGTCGGCGCCCTGAGGATTTACGATCACGCGATCGCCCGCCGAATCACCATTCAAGTTAGTGTCAGTGGCGCTCTGGACAGTTGCGTATTCTGGACTCTCGAACGTGTAGATCGGCGCTACTTCCCAATTTCCAACTATATTCTTCATCAGCCAGTTGCCATTTTTGAAAAAAGGCAAGTCGTAGATCAAGGTGGTGGTAAACCGATGGCGGCGATCCAGGGCCGAGGTAGCGCGGTCAGCCCTCAGATTCTGGAAGTCTTGCTCCCGGCGAGGCGTCAAGCGGGTGGTGAAAAAATCCGCAGTGCTGTCGTCGATCAGATGGCTCCAGGTGTAGGCGGACTTGAACAGCAGCCCGCGCGAGAAGCGCCGGTCTAACTGAAGAGCGAGCCCATGATAGGTAGAGTTGCCGATGGGCGCAAACTCGACAATCGGGTTTGTAAATCCTGCTGCGGCGAACTGCGGCACGGTATTGGATTTAGCGTTCAGCTTCGCGAGCGTCGAGGTCAGCGAATCGAGAGTGGCTTGGCTTGGTGCAGTCAAGTAGGTAGGCAAGAAGTCTGTTGCCGATGTCTTGGCTTGCTTGTTAACACGATCCTGAACGTTTAAGTGGACTCCCCGTGTTCCCAGGTAGCGCGCCTCAAACGTGTAATCCTTCGCGAACACGTGCTGCACGCCCAAGTTCCACTGAATGGAGTAGGGAAGCTTTTGATCTGGAACATAGCTCGAAGTGTTGGCGATAGCGTCTGCGCGTGAAAGCGTGCCGGTTGCCACGTTGGGAAGAATTCCCCCGTTCTTCAGGAAGTTCGGCCTTCCGTCGCCCAGAGGGTCGGTGTCGACAGTCGTGCTGAACTGCGGCGGAAGCGAGAGGATCCCGATATTGTCGTAGAGAACGTCGTAGGCCATCCCGAAGCCGGCCCGAATCGAGGTGTTCCCGCTGGTACCCGGCGAGTATGCGATGCCGATGCGCGGAGCGAAATTCTTGTACTGCGGCTGAGGAGTGTTGAATGTTAAAACTCCGGGGACGTTCGCGATGGCGTTGACCTTTTGAAGTCGCTGCGAATAAGGCACGCTCGTAAACTCATAGCGAACCCCAAGATTCACCGTAAAATTCGGCTTAACGCGCCAAGTATCGTTTGCGTAAGGATACAGATTCACCTGATCGCCGTAGTAGGTCGCATTGCCCAGGCTTCGCTCGGACAAATTGTCAGGAGTCAGATCCAACAGGAACAGGTCGGTCGCGCTGTAATTGTATTCCCCGCGCGAACGCTGCGTGAAAGCTTGCGGGCTAATGTATTTGCGTCCGTCAAAGCCGAACTTAAACGTGTGCTTTCCTTTCACCCAGCTCAGGTTATCGGTAATTTGGTAAAGATTCTGAATCGTAAATTGAGGAGCGTTGCCGTCGGGCCCTATATTTAGATTCAGGTCGTTCAGGACGATATTTGGAAACTGGTCGAGCCCCGGAAATTTAAAGTTGCCAGCCGGAGTAGTGTTATTGAAGCGGTTGTAGCCGAGACGAAACTCGTTCGTCAGGTTGGGTGAGAAGTTATGGTATTCCGATAGGGTTGCGACGTAGTTTGTGGTCGGCACCGAGAGGTAGAACACAGGCAGCGTTGCGGCAGTATCGATACCGCTCGATTTATTGTAGATAAACCGGCCGCGGAGCTGATCCTTCTCCGAAAAATTGTAATCCATGGAGATCACGGAGGCGTAGTTGTTCGTGTAGTTCGGGGACGCCAATGGCAGGATACCCAGTGGAATTTTCACGCTGCCAACAGTAAGTATGTCGCCGCTCGGGGATGGCGAAGCCGGAACATACTGCTTGAAAATTGCTAAATTCGTCGCTGATACGCCAGGTGCGCTGGCCAGCGTGCTAAAGCCTGCGGCGGTAGGAGTTAAGACCGCAGCCGACTGGGAAGCAGATTGACCGACCGGGTTGTACTCAAAGTTCCCGAAGTAGAACAACTTGTTCTTAAGGACCGGTCCGCCGATTGTGGCGCCTAGTCGGTTGCTGTCAAATCTAGGATTCTTCGTGAACCCCTCATTCTGCAGCGATTGGTCAATTGCGTTCAGATTTCGGTTTTGAAAATAGTCGTAAATTACGCCACGGACTTGGTTGGTTCCGCTCTTCACGATGGTGTTGAACTGCCCGCCCGACGAATGTCCGTATTCCGGGGAGAACTGATTTTGCAAAAGCGTAAACTCGGCGACTGCGTCATTGGGAATGCCAACCAGCGGCCCAGTGACGGACTTGCTGTTGTTGTCCACGCCTTCAATCGTGAAGTTGTTATTGCGCGGACGCTGGCCGCCCACGGACGGCCCGGTTCCGGCACCTACGCCGCCGCTGCTAGCCACGCCTGAACTGAGCAAGGATAAGTTGAGGACCCCCAAGCCGATGCTGGCGGTGGGAAGATCGGATACAGCCTTGGCCTCAAAGGTATTCTGTACCTGCGCTGTCGTCGTATCGATCGTGACTGCGGCTTCCTGCACCTCAACCGAGGTCGCTACTTGGCCCACCTGAACATTGATGTTGGCTGTCGCTGTTTTATTCAGCTCCACGTCCACGTCTCTCAGCGATGCGGCGGTGAAGCCGGTCGCCGTCACCGTGAGAGTGTACTTTCCTACCGGCAGGTTGGAAAAACGGTATTGACCGGAGCTGTTGGTTACGGAAGTCGCCCTCGATCCAGTAGCCGGATTCTCCGCAGTCACCGATGCATTCGGGATTACTGCGCCGGTTGCATCGAGAACGGTGCCGACGATGTCTCCGCTAGTGAACTGGGCGAAGCTTAAAAGCGGCAGTATGGCAAGCGCGGCGAAGATCGCCGTAGCCCGAATAGCAAGCCTGATTGAGTTAATTTTCATATCTCTCCTTCTGCAAATTAGGCGATCAATTTGGGAGAGTCTAGCCGGAATAGGCCCTGTAAACAGATAACACGACCAACGCTGGGCCGAAACACAACCTTCTACACAGAGAACGATTCCAGACAAACCAAGCGCGCGTTCCCATGGAATTTCGCGCGCGACCCGCAGCCTACATAGCTGAAGTGTAACACGAGTTTAGTCAAATTGACAAAAATCGGCGCAAGTAGTGGGCTAACAAGTGGCCTTGGAATTGCTTCCTTTTGCGCCATGACCAGTGCTCCTGTGCGCAAACGCCGCAAGCTAACGCTTCTCCCGGCCGATCCGCACGACTCGGCGAAAATTGCTGGACTCCGTTATGTGACGCCTTACGGCCAAGGCATCACTCGGAAGAAGGCCGGACGCGGATTTGTTTATCTGGATTCCGACGGAAAGGCGGCCACCGATCCTGGAGAGCTGGAGCGGTTCCGCTCCCTCGTAATCCCGCCCGCTTGGACCAATGTATGGATTTGCTCTTCGAAATTTGGACACTTGCAGGCGGTTG
>JANXQZ010000888.1 GCA_025353235.1 Bryobacterales bacterium | reverse complement strand
GGCGATCACGACATTGGCGGCAGCTCCACTCCGGCCGCTGTGGCGGGTTACCCGAATATCGCTCTCCCGGCAGGTTTCGCGCGAGGGTTGCCGGTGGGGATCTCTTTCTTTGGTCCGGCGAATAGCGAGGCGAAGCTGATCAAGATTGCCTATGCCTTCGAGCAGGCAACTCGCGCTCGCAAGACTCCCAAATTTCTTGCCACAGCTGAACTTGCCTAGACAACGCTGAAGCGCTCACACCATCCCTAGTATATGGTTTTAATACAACATGAACTGATAGGTCTGTTTCCTGTCATGCTTAGACATGGCAGGCAAATCAAGGCGTTCCAAGCTCAGGCCCGATGGCGCTGAAAGACAGCTACCACCGCCTGAAGGAACCAGTAATCGGCGACGATGCCAAAGCGTGGGTAGTACATCTGGCGTGCTCGAAACCGAAGGATCTGGGTTACGCGGCCGAAGTTTGAAGTCGGCAAGCGCTGGCAAAGCATGTCCGCTAGCGTGCCGTGGAGGCCGGGTTTCCGGCGTTGTCGCGGGCGGCCAAAGCGACCGTGCATCGAATTTTGTCGGAACAGCCACTGCATCCGGAAAAGGTCAAGTATTACTTGGAGCGGCGCGATCCTGATTTTGAGGGGAATGCGCAGGGTCCTGATCGTTTATCAGAGTGTGGCGCTGCAGAATGCGAGACGGGCCGCTGGCGAGACGGCTTCCAACATCATTACAGTTTCCGTGGACGAGAAGCCTGGAGTGCAGGCCATCGGCAATACCTCGCGTGACCTGCCGCCCGTGCCAGGCAAGCATCCCACAATCAGCCGTGATCACGAATACGAGAGACTGGGCACCTGTTCCACACTGGCAGCGCTGGACCTCCGGGATGGTCACGTCACGGCGCGCGTGGAAGATCGCCACCGCAGTGTCGAATTCATCGGCCTGCTGTCCGACCTCGATGGAAAGATCCGCGTGAATGCACCATCAGAGTCATACTGGACCATCATTCCAAGCAAATCTCCAAAGAAACGCAGGCATTCCTGTCAAAGCACCCCAACCGCTTCCAGTATGTCCTGACACCGAAACATGGCTCATGGCTGAACATCGTCGAGACTCTGTTTGGCAAGATGGCGCGAAGTTTTCTGCGCCATATCCGAGTCCAATCCCTCAATGAACTGAAAGCCCGAATCCTCAAAGGCAGCGAGGAAATCAATGCTGCACCTGTCGTCCACCGCTGGAAGAATTTCGAGGCACTCGCAGAGGATTTATAAGCTTATAGTTTAATGAAACGCTATACTAGAAAGCCGAAGACCCACTTCAGGGCCTATCTCTCACCATTAGATAGTGAGGTAAGCGAAGAATATAGCCAATCACACTTCAAAGTTACGCTTAGACCTGTCTTTAATTGATCACCATTCTGCTTTTTCAAAAGGTTCCTGTTTCCCTTCTAAGTTTAAATCGGTACTCGCTTAATCTGTCGAGCTCAATCAATACTGCCTCCCTGCATATCCCTAAAGTACTAATAGATCTTACAGTACGAGGCGTAGTTTAAAGCTGTCTGGAATTATCACAAACAATGGTAGTGTTCATTAGGTATTGCGAACTAGTGATAGAGATTTTACGAGATCCTCGGCGGCTGAGGCCCATTTTGGGCGGCTTAAAACAGTTTGCGTGCGGTTACTCTCCCAAAGGGGAAAGCGTCGGCGGCAACATGTCGGCCAGATATTGTTATTCCGTGTGGCTGCGCCATTTGGTAAAAATAAGGCAGGCCCGATTCTTAGGAGCTATCCATTCCGTCGCTGAACTTGGTCCTGGAGATTCGATCGGTACCGGAGTTGCGGCTCTGCTGTCGGGAGCCAATGAGTATTGCGGTCTCGACGCGATTTCTTTTTTGCGATCAAGCGCAAATCTTCTCGACGAAATCGCGGAACTCTATTCCGCCAAAACGGATATTCCGGAAGAATTCCCCGATCTGCTGCCGAAACTTGACACCTATCGTTTTCCGCTTGAGTATTTACAGGCTGACCTAACCCGAAATCTGTCGCGTGCACGCATAGGCCGAATTCGCAGCGCCATGGCTAACTTAGGCGTGAATCAAGGCGAGATATTGATCCAGTATCAGGCACCTTGGCATGAAGCGTCAATAGTTCGGCGCGAATCGGTGGATGTCGTTTTCTCCCAAGCGGTAATGGAACACGTAGAGGATATCCAGCTTACTTATGGAGCGCTTTGGCAATGGCTGAAGCCTGGGTGCATCATGTCTCACCAGATCGACTTCAAGAGTCATGGGCTTTCCACCGAATGGAACGGTCATTGGACTTACAACGACTTGTTGTTTCGCATTGCCAAAGGCCGAAGACCGTACTTGATCAATCGGGAGCCGATGTCGGCTCACTTAAAGGCAGTAAGACAGCAAGGTTTCGAGGTCTTGGACGAAGTGCTGGTCGGCGGCCCGCAATCCATCCGCCGCGATCAACTGCACCGGCGTTTCAAGGATATGAGCAACGAAGATATGTCCACTTCCGGGCTTTTTATCGCTTGCCTCAAGCCTGTGTCAAGCAGGCCGTCAGCGCTTGCACCGGCGGGTGGGAAGAACAACGCAACGGTTGCCGGCGAGGATGTCTTTCTTCGTCCCGTGGCGACCGGCGCTTGATCAAAGCTCGCCTAAGCAACGCTGAAGCGCTTCACATCCATCTTGGCATCGTCGAAAACGCCCAAGCCCAGCATGCCGGCAATCTCAATATGCTCCACTTGGCAATTCAGGAACGTGCTGTCTTTATCGGGCTTTGACAACGCAATAGACGGCATACCCTTCAGAGCCCGCTGCGCATCGATGGCCGCCAGACCCGTCTTGTCCAGCGCCACCGGATCCGTGGCGAAGTACATGGTCTTGTGCTCCCAAATGTAGCGAGTCTTGCCGCTCGGGCC
>JANXQZ010000843.1 GCA_025353235.1 Bryobacterales bacterium | reverse complement strand
TCATCGGGCCGCTGACGACAAGGTCTTGCTGCGCTGTTTCTTCGGCGGGGCGTCGATGGGGCTCAACGATGAGGAACTGCTGCAAAGCGCACAGGACGAACTGCGCGAGATCATGGGAGTGAAGACCAAACCTGTCTTTTCAAACGTGACCCGCTGGAAGCAATCCATGGCGCAATACACGGTGGGGCATGCAAAGCGCGTTGAAGAGATCGAGTTTCTCATGCGTCGGCTCCCGGGCATTACTCTGGGTGGGAACGGCTTCCACGGCATTGGCATTCCAGATTGCATTCGGTCCGGCAAAGAAGCCGCACAGTCGATTACCCAACAACTATCCTTTTCCACTTCTTCCCAAGATGAAGCAGATAACTCCGGCCAGGTTGCAATTCTAAATTCATAGACCTGTGCTTCTCGCCGTCAACTTCTGCCGCGCCAGCCTTGATCTTGCGCTCCGCATCCGTGCGCGAATCCGCCATGTTCAACGAAACCAGCAGCTTCGCTAAATTGCCGCTTGCCTCGGGTGCCACGCTAGCCGTCTCGATATCGCTGGGAACATCCCCGTGCCGAACCTCGCGATCAAAGTCCGAGCGCGCCTGAGAGGCAGCCTGCTCCGAATAATAATCCGCGATGATGCGAGACGCCAGAGCCATCTTGTGCTGCATCGGCTGATCCGAGGCGCGCATAGCCGCGATCTCTTGCAGGGTCGCATCCGTGAGCAGTTCGTAGTACCGCCACATCAGATCGTCGCTGATCTGCATCACCTTCCGAAACATCACTTTCGGCGGCTCCGTAATTCCGATGTAATTGCCTTTCGACTTCGACATCTTCTCTACGCCGTCGGTGCCTTCCAGCAGTGGCACCGTAGCTACAATTTGCGGAGCTTGACCGAAGTCGCGCTGCAGCTCGCGGCCCACTAGCAGGTTGAATCTCTGGTCCGTACCGCCCATCTCCACGTCGCAGGCCAAGGCCACGGAATCGTACCCTTGCGCGAGCGGATACAGCAGTTCATGCATCGAAATTGCCGCCCCTTCGCGATAGCGCTTCGTGAAGTCATCGCGCTCCATGATTCGGGCCACGGTGTACTTTGAGCAGAGCCGGACCATATCTTCGAAACGAAGCTGAGCCAGCCATTCGCTATTAAAGCGGACCTCTGTCCGGGCCGGATCGAGAATCTTGAATACCTGAGTCTTGTAAGTTTCTGCGTTAGCTGCGATCTCTTCCGCCGTCATTGGCGGCCGAGTTATGTTGCGCCCGGTAGGATCGCCGATCAGCGCAGTAGAGTCGCCAATAACGAAGATTGGAATGTGCCCCAGATCCTGAAAATGTTTCATCTTGCGAAGCAGCACAGTGTGTCCTAAATGCAGATCGGGTGCGGTGGGATCAAAACCAGCCTTCACGCGCAGAGGTCGCCCGGACTTCTCGGATTGAATCAGGCGCTCGCGCAAGTCTGCTTCCCGGATCAGGTCCGCCAGACCCTTCTTGAGAATGGAAAGCTGTTCGTCAATGGACACTTCTCTATCGTAGCGGCGCGATGATGGGATATGCCTGAAAACCACGCTGAACCAAAGCAGGACACGCCAGCAACCCACAGCCCCGCCGACAGCGACCTTCTGCGGGACAAGATCAAAGGCCAGACTACCGAACACGCCGACCCGCCCAGATTGGAGGACGAAGGCCAGTCAGGCGGTTAGGAAACACTCTGCCGGTCGAGACAGTCCAACGACTATGCTCGACGACACCATCGATTTTTCCGCCGTGAACGAAGTGATATCGGTCTGCAAGGATGCAGAAGCGGGATTCCGCGCTGCAGCCGATTCCGTCCAAACCGATCCAACGCTCAAGAACACTTTCGAGGAGTACGCCCGCCAGCGAGCAAAGTTCGCCAAGGAATTGCAGGAGGCCGTGGAGGAAGCAGGCGGCGTGCCCGAACATTCGGCGGGTTTGGCCGGGAAGCTGCACGGCGGCTGGATCGCCATCAAGGGCGCTCTAACCGGCAATAGCGAACACGAGTTGCTGGTGGAGGCCGAGCGGGGAGAGGACCTGTCAGTGCACAAGTATCATGACGCGCTGGCTCAGCCGCTTCCAGAGAAGATTCGGGCCATTTTGGAGGAACAATACCCGGATGTCGAGCTGGCTCATACTCACATGAAGCATTTGCGGGACAACACTGCGAACGCATAGAACGATGCTGCGACAATAGAATCCATGAGACTCGAAGGAAAGGTTGCGCTCGTCACAGGCAGCAGCCAAGGCATCGGACAAGGCATTGCGATCGGGCTCGCCCAGGAAGGCGCGCACATCATCATCAACTACAGGAGCGCAACGGACGCCCCCAAAGAAACCGAGGACGCCGTCAAAGCTCTCGGGCGGGACTTCATTAGTTGCCAAGCCGACGTCACGAAGCTCGATGAGATTCAGGCGATGGTCGATGCCGGAGTGCAGCGTTTCGGCCAGATCGACATCCTGGTAAACAATGCAGGAGTAGAGAAGCACGCGGACTTTTGGGAAGTGACGGAGCACGACTACGACATGGTGATGGACGTGAATCTGAAAGGCTCGTTCTTTACCGCTCAGGCAGTTGTCAAGACCATGATGGCGAAGAAGGTGGCAGGCCGGATTATCAACATCAGCTCCGTGCACGAGGATCTTCCATTTCCGCATTTCACAGCGTATTGCGCCAGCAAGGGCGGCATGAAGATGATGATGCGCAACCTGGCTATTGAGCTAGCACCCTACGGAATTACCGTGAACAATATCGCTCCCGGCGCGATTGAAACGCCCATTAATACGAAGCTTCTCAACGATCCCGAGAAGCTGAAAGCTCTGCTGGAAAACATCCCGCTCGCCCGGCTCGGCAAACCGAAAGACGTTTCAGGCGTGGCGGTTTTTTTGGCTTCCGCAGATGCGGACTACATTACCGGTGCCACGATTTTCGTGGACGGCGGCCTCACCTGGAACTATTCGGAGCAATAAGAAGTGGGGCAGGATGGCATCCTGCGCGCCGGTTGGCAACCGGCGCTGTTCGATTAGAATCCAGGCGACGAAGCAACAATCTGCAAGACCATCGCAGCGCCCAACCTAAGCTTCTGATACTTCGGCTTCGGTGGCTCGCAAAGCAATACGCCATCTCCGCCCTGCCGCTCAAAGGTGACGGCCAATTGCGAAACATACCCGCTATCCCCCCGAATCAGGGGCAGCAAGCGCGACGTTACTTGCGTAGTAGCGTAAGTGTAGGCCGTAGCCTGCCAGCCTAATTGGGGAGCAATCAGCAATCCAGATTTCCAGCCTTCGCCCGGCGTAAAAGGCCGGAACATCGAAAGCACCGGCAACAGCCCTTGTTTCGTAAACGCCCCAGGCAGCAGCTTCGCAATCGGATGCGCATACCCGATCAGGCTGAACGAAAGATAGTAAGTTGACAACTCCAACAGACCTTGGCCCCACGGCGGCAGGCGCGACGCCACCATAAATTGGAGCGGACCGGCGAAGCTGATGGGACCCACCGGGCCTGAAAAATTCCACATGCCCCGCTTGCGTTCGTGCAGGGGAACTACGATATTCGCCGTGCCCGTCAGCTCGTCAGTATTGACGGCCACCTGCGTCTCCTCCACGGGATCGAACAATTGCGCCTGGTTTAGCCGCGCCAAGCTCTTGCGAAGCTGCGTCTGGTCGAGAACGTCGCCTTCATCTAACAGAAAGTTCCGGCGAATCGTGCCTTCTTTGTAGTGCTTCGAACCCTGAAAATCGATGCGGCCAATCGTATATGCTCGTCCTTCGTCCACTTGCGCCGTGAGGTCGGCAATTGGGTCATGCCCTTCGCCATCTTCGATCGGATGAAAATTCAGGCGGGCATTAAAGTCGACAACGCCTTTCTTCTCCGCCTCCCTACGTTGGCGCATCAAGCAATTGCACAATTCCCGCGCAACGAAAATTCCATTTGTGGAACGGAGGATGTTGCTGTCCATTCCCTTGCCCGACACTTCGATCTGCTTCACCTGATAATGCTGGCCTGGATTCACGAACAGCTTTAGGTGGGCACTTTCGCCGTCGACGTTCGCGTTGTCCACCGACACCCGCGCATCGAAATAACCGCGCTCCAAATAGAAGGACTGCAGCCTTGCCAAATCGGACTGGAGCGCTTGCTCGCTGTACGCCGGGTGCATGGTGTACCCGTGCCAGATGCCTGGAATGCCCGGAATAACCTTCTTGATTCGAAGAGCCTGGAGCGCGTTCTGGACCTCTTTGGCCTTGAAAATCGTATCGCCCGCAATTTCCACGTCCTGAACCTTGACTGAATCGCCCGACGTGACGTGGATCAGCAAGTCGGCTTTATTCTTCCCAACCGGAACCAGTTCCGGTTCTACGGTGGCGTCGACATAACCGCGCTCTACCAAGCGACGCTGTACTTGACCCGCCACCTGTTGAGCGCGGAGCGGATCGATCGGCGTGCCGGTCGTCAAACTTGGCTGCATCCCGAACGTGTTGGGCTCCATCCGCAAATCGCGCAGGAAGAGCTTAGGCTTTTCCACCACGGCAAACACGACCGCTGTGCCGTCTATGTCTTCAACGGTCCGAACGCGAATGTCCTGAAACTGGCCGGTGCTCCATAAGGATTGGACGTCTTTGCGCAGATGGGAACGATCCAGCTGTTCGCCGACGCGGGTGACGAACCGAGCCTTGATGGTCGCGCCGTCGACCGTGACGGACTTGACCAGCCCCGGAGTGCGGGGAACCGGAGCTATGCCCCCCGTGCCCTCCTCCGCCGCGAAGAGACTCGAGACGCAGAGGCCTGCCACCAAAATTGCAATCATGCGCATAAATAAGTTTGCCGTCGCGAAGAGGCCCTCTTGTTACTTTATCCCATGCAGAAGGCAATCTTCGTGCCACGGCTTAACGGAGGCCCCCAGATGTGTGAGTTGTCCGATCCTGTCGCCGTTCCGGCACTCCTGGACCGATCTGGCGCACAGCCGCTTCGTACAATAAAAGCCGGAGTGTTATATGTCGATCAATGAAGCGAGATGACTGCAAGCGGGTTGTTCTATTCGCACCGGATCGCCGGGTTTCCCATGGGGGAGGATGAGGTGTTGGCGTCAAACCGGAATCGATTAGGGAAACGCGTCGCGTCTAGCGGTCGCATGGGGGCAGGTCCGGTATCCCGATAGGCTGTTCGACACGCGCTGTTCGGCCGTCAGTTGAAGCAGAGCAGACAGTGTCAGAAAGGTAGAAAACAGGTCTGATTAGCGCCCGCGGACCGTATCAT
This sequence comes from Bryobacterales bacterium, assembly GCA_025353235.1. Lineage (GTDB taxonomy): Bacteria > Acidobacteriota > Terriglobia > Bryobacterales > Bryobacteraceae > JANXQZ01. The sequence continues at coordinate 3,990 of JANXQZ010000843.1, read as the reverse complement.
TTCATAGCAGAGTATGTCTGATGGCGGGTCGAAAAACGAAGCGTAAGCGAGGGCTTCGTGGGTGCTCATTTGGTCGCGTGCGAAGCGTGCTCCAAAAAGGCTCCTTTGTGAAACGTAAAAGACTGCCATAAACGTTCAGCCAGCGACTATTGAGCTGAAACGAGGAAACGGCGCATCTCGCGGATCAGGATCGCTTGCTGGTTCTCTTCGAACACAAACCCGCCATGGGTCGTACCGTGCAATTCCACCACCTTCGAATTTTTGACCCCGCCGTGGAACCGCTCGATCTGTTCCCGCCGGTACGGCTGTCCATACTTGAACCACCAAGCAAGGAGCTTTTTCTTCGACTGCTCGTCGAATGTATCGTTCTTCGGCGGGTCAACTTATAAAAGCGACCAAGCGAGCTTAACCAATCGAGATTATTTCGCACTCTACAACAATTCAGCCAACTGCTTATCTAAATGGGCCAGCGCCGACTGAAGAATCTCTCGATACCGAACATTCGCCGCCGAACCCAAATCATGCAGAACCCGCTTCCTTGACAGCTCTAAACTCTCCCGCTCTCTCAGCCGAGCCGCCTCTTCCGGCGTCAAGCGCGGCTTCCCGGACTTCGACTCGGCCTGTGCCGACTCGATCTGCGATTCAACCGATTTGCTCTCCCATCCCCGCGCCATGATCTACTCATACCTCAGCGACTCGACTGGCAGAATCATCGTCGCACGCCGCGCCGGATACAGCGTCGCCACGAAACTTACAAGAATGGCCGTCGCCCCGATCCAGATCCCATCCACCCAGCGCGCCGCGAACGGCACATAGCTGACCGCATAAACATCTTGATCCAAAGGCAGCCAGTGGTACCGGTCCGCAAAGTACGAAATCGAGTACCCCAGCGTCAAGCCAATAACCGTGCCAACCACGCCGATCAGCACTCCTTGCGCCATGAAAATTTTTCGGATCTGCTCACGCCTCGCGCCCATCGACATCAAAATCGCGATATCGCGATTCTTCTCCATCACCATCATAATCAGCGTGATCAGAATGTTCAACGCACCCACTAGCTGGATCAGCCCGATCGTAACGGCCGTCACGATCTTCTCCATGTTCAGTGCCGTCAGAATTTGACGGAACTGCTCCATCCAAGTATTGGCGACCAGCTTGGGACCGGCCACCCGCTCCGCTGCCTTGGCCACTTCCGGCGCTCTATAAATATCATCAAGCTTCAAGTCAATCGTGCTCACCAAATCCTGCACGGCAAACAATTGTTGGGCCGACTTCAAACTGGTAAAAGCCCACCCATTATCGATATCGAAAAAGCCGGTCTCGAAGATGCCCACCACGCGAAAGGGCACGCGCGAAATGTGCGGTCCCATGGGAGTCAATTCTCCCTGCGGACTGATCACGTTGATCACGCTGTTCAGCAGCATCCCGGTGCTCTGTGCCAGGCGCGCTCCTAATATGATGCCCGGCAAGCCCCGAGTGTCGCTCAGGCGTGCGAACGAACCCTGCTTCAACTTCGCAAGCAGGTCAGGCGGACGATCCAGAGGAACACCCTTCAGAACTCCTCCAGAAGATTGCAAGGGACCGGTCAACAGGACAGTCCCGTACAGTCCCGGCGAAGCGCTCACCACATGTTCCAGCTTGCGCAGTTTGGGATCGAGATCGCGCCAGTTCGGGATGCCATCGGCGGGATCCTTGGCCTGCAAAGTTATGTGAGCCGTCGCGCCCAGCAAGCTGCGCTGCAGCGTGTTTCGGAAGCCGTTATTGATGGCCAGCGCGATCACGAGCGCCATAACACCGGCTGCGACCCCCGCTATCGAAATTACAGTAATCACCGAAATGACGGCTTGCTTGCGTTTGGCCCGCAGATAGCGGCTTGCTACGAAAAACTCAAACCGCTGCAGCATTCGTGGGCCGGAGCAAGGGGAACAAAATCACGTCGCGGATGGACTTGGAATTAGTCAGCAGCATGGCCAAGCGATCGATTCCAATGCCTTCGCCTCCGGCAGGCGGCATGCCATAGCTGAGCGCGCGCACGTAGTCCTCATCCATCTGATGCGCCTCAGTGTCGCCGCTGGCTCGGGCGTTGAGTTGCATCTCGAAACGGTGCCGCTGATCGATCGGGTCGTTCAACTCCGTAAACGCATTCGCGATCTCCATCCCGGCGGCGAACAGCTCGAAGCGATCCACAAACGCCGGATCGTCCGGCTTCTGCTTCGAGAGAGGAGAGACTTCCACTGGAAAATCGAAGATCAGCGTGGGCTGGATCAGTGTGGCTTCCACGTTCCTTTCAAACGCCTCGACGAGAGCCTGGCCAGATAACGTCGCGTCTCCCACCGCGTCGCGCATCGACATGCGGCGGATATTCCCAAAGTCGAGCTGCTCGCCCTGGTATTCGACTATGGCCGACCCCGTTGCGTCAAGGGCGACCTGCTTGAGCAACTCGCCCGTGAGATCCATCATGCCGCTCATATCCGTGTAGGCCTGATAGAACTCGAGCATCGTAAACTCCGGATTGTGGCGCGTAGAAATGCCTTCGTTGCGGAAGTTTCGATTGATCTCGTACACGCGCTCCAGGCCCCCCACTATCAAGCGCTTGAGGTACAACTCCGGAGCGATTCTCAGATACAGATCGATGTCGAGAGCGTTGTGATGCGTGATGAACGGACGCGCCGCTGCACCGCCGTAAATCGATTGCAGCATGGGCGTTTCCACCTCCAGATAGCCGTGCGATTCCAGCTGCCTTCGCAGGGAAGAGATGATCTTCGAACGTGTCTTAAAAACCTTGAGCACTTCCGGGTTTGCAATCATGTCCAGATAGCGCTGGCGGTAACGCGTCTCAACGTCCTCCAATCCGTGCCACTTTTCGGGCAGGGGCAGCAAGGTCTTGGCGAGGAAGTAGAGTTTCTCCACGTGCACGCTGAGTTCGCCAGTGCGCGTGCGGAACAAGTAGCCATCAATCCCGATGATGTCGCCAATGTCGAGCAGCAGGTACAGTTCGTAATCCTTCTCAGGAACCGCATCTTTGCGTACGTACACCTGCATCCGTTCGCCATCTTGCATCAGGTGGGCAAACCCGGCCTTCCCCATCCGGCGAATGGTCAAGATCCGTCCAGCCACCCGAACAGTAACGCGAGGGTTTTCGAGCTCTTCGGCAGTCTTATTCGAGTAATCGGCGATGATCTGCGGGATCGAGTGTGAAAAGTCGAACCGATGGCCGTAGGCCTTGAATCCCAGCGCTTCGATCTGACTAATTTTTGCGAGCCGCTGTTCGTACAATTCGTCTTCGATGGACAAGGATTCCTCAACCTATCTTAAAACGAGAGAAGCGCCGATAAGAATACTGGGGAGCCGCGATCCTCCGAGGCAACATGTTTCATCATCTGGCCGATGGTCACATGTTGAGCATCAACCGCGGCTCCCCATGTTGTCTTGCAAGCCTGAGATGGATCTGCCGTTATTTGCTTGTTATGCTGCTTTGTACTACAACAACCTGATTGGGTTGCGGCTATTCTGTGGGGCAGCCAATCCTGGCTGCAGCCGGCTTTCCAGCCGGCTCCGCCCCTCAGTCCTCAATCTGCACAATCACAAGCTGGTTCGCATCAAACCCCCGCCCTTCATCGACGTTGATCGTAGCAGGCCGTCCAGATGGGCGGGATTCCTCGGCAACCACGAATTGCCCCGCGTCTCAATCTCCGTCTCGGAACGCCTGACCCGGTATACCTGCTAAGAGGGTGCCCGGCAGTAAAAGATTTGACCCTAACTTGATGTTGGAACGTCCACGACAGCCTCGCTCGCACTATTGCATCGCGCCAGGCCTCAATGATCTGAGCCGGGCGCATCCCGGCAATCGCGAGTGCATGTCGCGGATTGATATCATGCGAATCGGCTATGCCATGGCTCGACCGACTCCTGCCTTTGAAGAGGCGCAGTATCGTAGGAGTCCGTCCCAAACATGCCGTGCTGGGGGGACATAGATGAGCGAAGAGCTAA
>JANXQZ010000762.1 GCA_025353235.1 Bryobacterales bacterium | reverse complement strand
GGATATTCACAATACGACGAGCATTCGATACGTGATGAAGAACGGAGAATTGTTTGAAGGGGAGACGTTGAATCAGGTGTGGCCGCAGCAAAAGCCTTTGCCGGCAATGTGGTGGTGGAAAGAGAATCCTAAGTGAGAGTAACGGCGCGGGCAAACGGCACCTGCGAGGTTTGCCGCGCCGTTCGTCCTACTACCGGCTAATGAATTCCAATAGTTCTTTATTCAGCCGGTCGGCCGCAGTTAGAAATAGACCGTGCGGCTCACCATCGTACTCGCTCAGCGAAGCGTTTGGCAGAATTTTAGCGGATCTATGTCCCGAAGCTTCGATCGGCACCGTGGAATCTCCAGTACCGTGAATGACGCGCACCGGGATGCTGATCCGCTTCATTTCCTCCCGGAAATCGGTGGTTGACCACGCGTTGGCCGCCGCGAGCGTCGACCTCGGCGAACCTGTTAGCGCCATTGAAAAGCTCCATTCCAGAACCGCCTCGGAGACAGTGTGCTTCAGAGCGGTGCGCCCAAAGAATTTCTGTCCGAAGGCCTTCATGAATGCGGGCCGGTCTTCCCGTATGTTCGCACCGATCTCTTCGAATATCTTCGGATCGACGCCATCGGGATTGTCGTCGGTCTTCATCAGATACGGCGGGACTGCCGAGATCAGCACTGCCTTTTGAACGCGGCTGGTACCGAATTTGCCGAGGTATCGCACTACTTCGCCTCCACCCATCGAAAAGCCGACCAGCGTTGCGTCGCGCAGGTTCAGTTTTTCCATCAGCGAATTCAGATCTGCGGCAAACGTGTCGTAGTCATATCCGTTCCACGGCTGCCCGGATCTGCCAAACCCGCGTCGGTCATAATTGATGACCCGGTGTCCGTGTTCAGCCAGAAAGATCGCCTGCTTTTCCCACATGTCGCCGTTGAACGGCCAACCGTGGATGAGCACTACCGGCTTCCCCGTTCCCCAATCTCTGTAGTAGATCTCAGTTTGGTCCTGCGTCGTTACATATGGCATGGCTGTTGCTCCTCGCCTTTGAGATGCGGTCTCGCGGCAGGCCGACTTAAAGCTTGGCGTCGAAGTGGCCGATGAATACTTGTGAGCTTGTCACGACAGTTAGGCGCGGTTGCTTTCCTGCTGCTTGTGCTGGCGCCTTCGGCTTGGTTCGCTTGGCGTTGGCGAGCGATGCCTCAGCTTGGTTTCTACCACGATGACAGCGTGTATTGGGTGGGCGCGAAGAGTTTCGCCGCAGGGGATGGGTACCGAATCCTCAGCCTGCCGGAGCAGCCTTTTCAAACAAAGTACCCGCCGCTGTTTTCAGCTTTTCTGTCGTTGGCTTGGAAGGTAAGCCCTGCGTTTCCTTCTAATCTTCCGCTTGCCACTCTGCTGACTTGGTGCATGTTCCCCGTGTACCTGGGTCTGCTTTGGGCGTTGCTTAGGGACTATGGACTGCGCACTGGCGAACAACTATTGCTGGTCGCGACGGCCGCTCTGAATCCTATGGCCGTTTTGCTGAGCGTGTCGCTGATGCCCGAACTCTTGTTTACTAGCCTGCTGCTGGCGTCGACCTTACTGGTTAATCGCGCTGGCATCGCGGGCGGGCTCGCCGGGCTCGCTTACTTAGCAAAATCAGCGGCGCTTCCTCTTCTCGTTGCTATTCCGCTTTGTTATTTGTTACGGAAACAATGTAAGAGCGCGGTTTCATTTACGGCCATGATGCTGCCCGCGATCATAGGATGGCAGGTTTGGGTTTCTGCCCATCAGTCGCCCGGACGCGATCTGATAACGCTGTACTACACGAATTACTTCGGCTTCCGTAGCTACAACATCTCCTGGCGCGACCTGCCTAATGTAATCTGGCACAACCTGGACGCATATCTGTTATCAGCGGGCAAGCTGCTCATGTTCGACTCGGCTCTCCTTGAGTCGAGAAATCTGGAGAGAATCGTTGCCATCGCTGCCATCGCCGGAGTAGTGAGACTGGCCCGGATTACTGGCAAATTACAGTACCCGCTAACCGCTCTGCTCTTCTCGGGGATGTTGCTGATCTGGCATTATCAACCTGACCCGCGGTTCCTTTTTCCGCTTTACCCGCTGCTGCTCGCGGGGTTGTGGACAGAGTTGACGCACGTGGTGAAAGCCTTGGGCGTGGCTTGGAAAAAGCGGGCAGTCGCGGACCGAGTAATCGCAGCCGGTGTTGGGGCGAGCTTGGCGGCGTTCGCCTGCTTCGTGGTCGCGGCTACCGCCCTCGGCCTATTTGCATTCCTACCTCAGTTTATGCAATCCCACCAAGACGATCTCGCGGGGCGACTGCCTGCTTACGACTGGATCGCGAAGAACACGCCCGTCTCAGCGCAGATCTTCGCTTACGACGATCCCTTGGTTTTTCTCTATGCCGGCCGAAGATCCGTCAGCATGCCTGTCCCTCCGAAGTTCGCCTATCGCGACGATCTGGATGGTCTTAAGCAGATGGTGGACCGCATCCCTGACTTTGCGAGAGAACAGAGACAAGACTATCTCCTACTGACGCAAGCTGATTTTTATCGCGACCTGCAGGATGTCGGCGCCAATCGCCTCATGCGCGCAGTTACCGCCGACCTGCGGTGTCATCGCGTATATGGGTCTCCATCGGTTTCCATTTACGCCTTACACTAATAGCTAATGTCCCGACGCCTTCTCTTCCTAATTACGTTCTCCGCTCTCGCGCTTCTGGCTGCCAAGAAGCCAATCACGCTCGACGTCTTAACGCAAAGCGGGCGAGGCATGGAAGGCGGAGGCCCTCCCGTTTGGGCACCCGACGGCAAGCACTTCGCCTACGTGAAAACCAAGAAGCTAACGCTCTACGACGTTCCGACCAAGGCTGAAAAAGAGCTCATCTCACTCGATGCGCTGGAGGCAGCAGCGACAAAGCCACCGCCCAACGAGAAGTTTGAGTGGCAGAATCGCCGAGTGCGCGAGGACTCGTTTCAGTGGTCGCAGTCGGGCAAAGAAATTCTGCTTTCCGTGCAGGGGGACCTGTTTCTGTGGCACATGGAATCGGCCAAGTGGGATCAGCTGACGACAACGTCGGTCGCCGAGTCCGACGCCAAACTCTCGCCCGACGGGAATCATGTAGCCTTCCGGCGTGGACACGATCTTTATACGCTCGATATCGCCTCGCGGAAGGAAACGCGGCTCACGGAAGATGGATCCCCAACGCTCCTGAACGGCGAGTTGGACTGGGTCTATCCCGAAGAGCTGGATCTGGGCACGGCTTACTGGTGGTCTCCCGATTCGAAGCGCATCGCCTACATGCAGTTCGATGTGGGGCACGAATTTGAGTACCCGCAGACTGATCTGAAGGGACGCCGCGCAGTGCTGGAATTGGAGCGTTATCCTCAAGCAGGTACGCCCAATGCCGACGTTCGGCTCGGAGTGATGTGGGCCTCCGGCGGACCTACCAAGTGGATCGATCTCGGGGAGACGCGGGGTCATCTCATCGCGCGGGTCCACTGGAATCCAGCGTCCACGGCCCTGACCATCGAGCGGCTGAACCGCGTTCAAAACGAACGGAACCTGCTCTCGGCGGATCCGGCCACAGGCGTTGCCAAGGTCTTGATCCACGAAACCGACCCTTACTGGATCAATACCTATGACGATTTTCATTATCTAAAGACTGGCCAATTCGTATGGTCGAACGAACATGACGGGTTTCGCCATCTCTACTTGTATTCGGCGGAAGGCAAGCAGACCGCGCGTCTGACAGAAGGCAGTTGGGAGGTAACGGGCATTGCTGGAATCGATGAAGCCAATCGTCGGATCTACTACGTTTCGAGCGAGGCTAGCCCGCTTCAGCGGCAACTCTACGTCAGCAATTTTGACGGCACGGGCAAGAAGCGATTAACCCAAGCGTCCGGTTCGCATGGCATTTCCTTGAGTCCGGCGTTCAACTATTATCTCGACACCTATTCCAGTTTGACCAACCCGACCCGCCGGACTTTGAACACGATTGACGGTGCCGAGTGGGCCGTGTACCGCGAGGCGGACCACAAACTCGTGGATGAATACGAGGTCCTGCCGACCGAGATCGTGACGCTGAAAACCGCCGACGGCACGCCGCTCTACGCTCGCATGATCAAGCCTGCCAATTTTCAGCCCGGCCAGAAGTATCCAGCGATCGTCATGGTGTATGGCGGACCCGGCGCTCAATCCATTCATGACTCCTGGTCCGGGGCGACTTGGGATCAAGCCTTGGCGCAGAAGGGCTTCGTGATTTGGCAAGTGGACAATCGGGGATCGAAGGGACGGGGCCATGCTTTTGAGTCGGGCATCTATCGACGCCTTGGAGCCAGAGAGCTGTCCGATCAGAGGGAAGGGATCGACTATCTCGTCAAGCAGGGTTTTGTAGATTCGGCACGCATCGGCATCTACGGGTGGAGCTATGGAGGTTTCATGACGCTGTACTCAATGCTCAACGCCCCCGATATTTTCAAGGCCGGAATCGCCGGCGCCCCGGTCACGGATTGGCACAACTACGATACGATTTACACCGAGCGCTATCTGGGTCTGCCTTCGGAAAATGAGGAAGGCTACAAAGCCAGTTCCGCCGTGACCTACGCCGACAAGTTGAAAGGCAAGCTGCTGGTGGTCCACAACATCGAGGATGACAACGTTCTATTCCAAAATACGGTGCAAATGAGCGATGCTTTCGAACGGGCTGACAAGCCTTTCACGATGGTGGTGTACACGCAGAAGAGCCACGGAGTGGGAGGCCCAGCGCGCAAGCACTTGCTGGAAGTAACTACAGACTTTTTCGAGAAGAACCTAAAATAGCCTACTCGAGATTCAGCGCTTGCTCGCGGATTTTTTCGATATTCGCCTTGGCCGCGAGCGCCAGATCGGTGATCCGCAACCCAAGTTCACCGATCCCGTTTGTCTTGGACAAAATCGTATTGGTCTCGCGATTCATTTCCTGCAGCAAGAAATCGAGCTTCTTGCCCACTTCGCCACCCTCGTCCACGATCTGACTGAGCTGATTGCCGTGGATGCTTAAGCGGGCGACTTCCTCGCCGATATCGCTGCGATCCGCCAGCACGGCAGCTTCTTGCGTCAAACGCTGCGGTTCGACATTGGAATTGCGCAACAGATCCTTCAGCCGCTCGCTTAAGCGCTGATGAAAGAGAGGCATGGCGCGAGAGCGAATCTGCTCGATCTCACTGCATCCTTCGGTGATCAGCGCGTTATGTTTGCGGATGAAGCTAGCCAGCTCGGCTCCTTCCCGGCCGCGAAAGTCATTCAGCACGGAAAGGGCTTCATCCAAAGTCGCGACCAGCAAAGGCTCCAATTCGCTGCTGACTTCCTGATCCAAAGGGGTGCTAAATATGCCTGGAAGCCGAAATGCCATGTTGAGATCCGGCTCGGCCATGGGCAGTTCATGATCCGCAGCGGCCTTGCGAAAGGCGGCTATATAAGCCCGCAGCATCGGCTCGTTTAATCCGACAGCTTCATCCTCGTGCGGGCGTGAAAC
>JANXQZ010000657.1 GCA_025353235.1 Bryobacterales bacterium | reverse complement strand
GCTGTCGGCGACATTGCGCGCTCAGTTACCCCTGTAACCGCGACGGAGTAAGTTGAAACCGCTGTAAAGATTGCCATGCAACCGTCGATGGAACAAGGGACGGGGGTTTTCAAACCGATTGCAGACAAGGGTGTTATGGATCGTCGACGAAGAAGCAGGCAAGGCTGCTTGCCTGGCCGACGAGCCGGATGTTTCCGTCAGTTTCGCCGGGAATCTCTTCGAAGCGTTGCGCCATTTGGAGACCAGCGAGTTCGATGCCGTGATCGCAACGGTCCCCCTTTTGGATACCTGCCCGGAACTGCTGATCGATGAAATCCTCCAGCTTGGGACCCGCAGCCCGATCATTCTGCACGCGCCCGAAGCGAACTTCGGGGACGCCGTGAGGTGGACGAAACTGGGTGTTTGCCAGGTTTTGCAAAACGAAGCCAATTTGGCCGACGCGCTTGCCGCCGCCGCCAGCTCCCGGCAGATTCACAGCTTGGCAGCGCATCTTTCCCTTCCCAGCGCACCGCCCTGGAGGAAGCTGCTAATCGGACAAAGCTTGAAAATGCACCACGTCGCGGAGACGATTCGGTTGATTGCCCCCAGGCGCTGCACGGTGCTTATTAGCGGAGAGACCGGAACCGGCAAAGAGGTGGTAGCGCGCTGCATTCATGCCGCTAGCAATCGCTCCCAGTTCGAGCTTGTGGCGGTAAACTGCAGCGCGCTCCCCGAAAACCTGCTCGAGGCAGAGTTGTTTGGCCATGTAAAGGGAGCGTTTACCGGTGCGATCGGACACCGGATCGGCCGCTTCGAACAGGCGCAACGGGGCACGCTTTTTCTGGACGAAATTGGCGACATGCCCCTGGCTCTGCAATCGAAACTGCTGCGCGTTCTTCAGGAGCGGGAGTTTCAGCGGCTGGGAAGCTCGGAAACGATTCGAGTGGACGCCCGTGTGATCGCCGCCACCAACGTCAACCTGGTCGAGAAGGTCAGGGAGGGCTCATTTCGAGAAGATCTCTATTATCGGCTGAATGTCGTGCCAATCGTGGTTCCGCCGCTTCGGGAACGAACCGTCGACGTGGAGCTTCTAGTCAGGTACTTCATCGAGAAGATTTGCAGAAATGAAGGTATTCCAACCAAACATGTATCCGATGCGGTGATCGAGCGGCTGCAGGGATGCGAATGGCCGGGCAACGTCCGGCAGCTGGAGAACGCGGTGGAAATGGCGATTGCTCTGTGCGGGGACCGATCCATTCTCTATCCTGCGGATTTTCCAATTCCAAAGAGGGCCCGTGTATCTGACATGGCTTATCAGCCCTTCGTAGCCGTTCCCGACCAGGGCTTGGATTTCGACAAAATCGTTGGAAGCATTGAACTCAATATCTTGGAGCAAGCCTTGCGTAAAACTGGCGGGAATAAGAAGTTGGCTGCTGAAATGTTGGGGCTTAAAAGGACGACGCTCGCGGCCAAACTCAAGAGCCTGTCTCATTCTGGTGAGAATGCGGCGTGCGTGCTGTGACGTTTATCTGCCGGGCGCGTACGATGAACCTATTGGGAGCCGAACCGATATAGTTGAACGGGTAGCAGGTGATTAGGGTGAGCAGTTGATCGCCCTTGCCGAAATCCAGAACGCTGACATCGCTAGGGTTGACAATTTTCGTCGATTCCACCGCATACTCAAAGGTGCTCTCGGGTGTTTCCACTCTGATCGAATCGTTCTTGCGAATATCTCGAAGTTTCTGAAAAAGTGTGTCTCGGTGGGCTGCAAAGGCTACATTTCCCGCAGTTCCTGGAAGCGCCGACGACGGCATGTGCCCGACAGCCTTGCGCAAAACAGAGTCGTCCACTCCCTCGCGGATTGTAGCGGTCAAACCCAAGCGCGGAACTTCGATCCGTCCGATCAGATCGGAGGGGTTCAGCTTGACGGCTTCGTGCGTGGCGGGAGGAGCAGCCATCTGCCGACTCAACGACCAACTGTCATACGCTTGTGACAAGCTCTCGTCAACGTTAACCCAAATATAACAATCAACGGCTACTAAGCCGAATAGAAGGAACCCAAACTCCAACCAGCGCGTCCCTCGATGCGCTGACTGAGCATGACTCTGGAGTTGTAGCCGCACAGTCATCGTGCTCGGTCCGCAGTCTGCCCATCCTCGTTCATCAGGTAAGTAGAGCGGGTGCGGGCGCTGAGTTTTCCACGATCAGGGCCCGACACCGCGACCTTTATATGCCTCAGTTTCCGATTGGATTCCAGCTGAGGAATGTACCCAATGGTATAACGAGTCCGAATCTCCTTAGCTATCTTGCGGCAGATAGGAACGATTTCGTCCAACTTAGGCGTAGTAAAAAATTCTCCGCCGCTGACCTGAGCTAGCTTTCTCAACACGTCGGGGTTCTTGTCGGGATCGTCGTTCTCATACACTCCAATCGTGTAGATGGTAGCTGCGGACTGCAACACCCTGCTCATTACATCCTTGAAATTGGCCGAGCTCACGTTGTCTCCGCCATCGCTGAT
>JANXQZ010000653.1 GCA_025353235.1 Bryobacterales bacterium | reverse complement strand
GATGTGGATTACGTGGTGAAGCAGGGCAGCATCGAACTGGTAGACGAGTTCAAGGGACGCATCGCGGCAGACCGGCGCTGGCCTGATGGACTACACGCTGCGATCGAGGCAAAGGAGGGCGTCAGCCACAAGCGGGAAGGCCGCGTGCTGGCGTCCATCACGCTCCAAAATTTAATCCGACTTTATCCCAAGGTCGCAGGGATGACCGCGACGGCGGCGACCCAAGCGGAAGAATTCAGGCGCGTCTACAATCTGGACGTCGCGGTAATTCCGCCCAATCGACCCAACATCCGGGCCGACTATGCCGACGCAATCTTCACGCATCGAGCCGCGAAAGAGACCGCTCTGATCGCAGAGATTCGAGCAGTACACAAAACGGGACGCCCGGTGTTGGTGGGGACCGCCAGCGTGGCCGAATCGGAGCGCCTGGGCTTGGCGCTTGAGAATTCGGGCATTGCCAACCACGTTTTGAACGCCCGCAACGACGAGCAGGAGGCGAGCATCATCGCTCAGGCCGGTGCGCTGGAAGCTGTGACGATTTCCACAAACATGGCCGGTCGCGGCACCGACATTCTGCTCGGTGGGAACCCGCCCGTGAGTCGTGAGAAAGTTGTGGAGCTAGGCGGCCTGTACGTGATCGGGACCAACAAGCACGAGAATCGGCGCATCGACAATCAGCTGCGAGGACGCGCCGGACGGCAGGGCGATCCAGGCTGGTCAATGTTCTTCATCAGCCTGGAAGACGATCTGATTCATCGCTTCGGGATCATGGATCTGCTGCCTCCGAAATACCGGAATCTGCACGTTTCCGATCCGCTGCAAGACCCGGCTGTGGATATCGAAGTGAACCGTGCGCAGCGCATCATCGAAAGCCAGAACTTGGAGATCCGTCAGCGGCTGTGGAGCTATGAAAGCATTCTTGAACAGCAGAGGCAGATCATTCATGCAAGGCGTCGTTCGGTGTTGCTGGGCGAAGCGTTAAGCGTGGTGGCCGAGAAAGCGCCCGATGAGTACGCGCAGGTTGTCGAACGATTTGGCGACGAGTTGATAGAAGGCGTGGAACGCAGCATAACGCTGGCGAAGATCGACGAGTTCTGGTCGGATTATCTGGCCCGCACCACCGAACTGCGCGAAGGCATTCATTGGGTCTCGCTGGCCGGGCACAATCCGGTGAACGAGTTCCAGAAGTCTGCCATCGAAATCTTCGATCTGTCGATGAGTGAACTGGATGAAGCCATCGTCGAAACATTTCTGGCAGCCGAAATCACGGAGAATGGAATCGACCTATGCACAGCCGGACTCTTGGACACATCTTCTACTTGGACTTATTTAATCAACGATCAACCCATGGGCGATCTCGCGCAACGCTTCTTCAAAGGCTTTGCTGCGGCGCGCTTATCGCGTCAGCGCCGCTGATCGCGGCGGACGCGGATTTAATTCTGCGCCATGGCCGGATCTTGACTGTGGATGGGTCGTTCAGCATTGCGCAGGCCGTTGCAGTGAAGGGTGGCCGAATCGCGGCTGTTGGAACGGACGACGCCGTCCTCAAAGCTGAGCGCGGCCCAAAAACTGAAGTGATGGATCTGCATGGAGGCACTGTCCTCCCGGGCTTGACTGACGCACACGTACACGCGCTGGAGGCGGGTCTCAGTGAATTTCGAGGGCCCTTGCCGAAGCTCGATTCATTCGCTGCGGTCCAGGAGTACATCAAAGAGAAGGCGCGCACCACTCCTAAGGGCCAGTGGATCGTGGTACCGCGCACGTTTCCAACACGTCTCAAAGAGTTGGCGATGCCGACCCGTGAGCTGTTGGATGTAGAGACGGAGCACCCCGTCATGTACGATGCCAGCTATGTGGTGATCGTAAACTCACTGGCGATGAAGATGTCCGGGATCACGGACGCGCCCGACGGCATTCTACGCAATTCACAAGGACGCCTAAAGGGACTCGATGCTGGCGGGCATTTCACTGATCAGGAGAAGCTTCAGGCGCTGGAAGACATGCTGAAGCGCTACGCCGCCGCGGGACTTACTTCCGTGGGTGACCGCAAGGTTGGCAAGGAAGAGATCGCGCTGTATCGAAAGCTGTATGCAGAAGGGCGGCTGCCGATTCGCGTCGCGATGACGTGGTGGCTGGACATCAACAGGCCGCAGGAGGATCTCATCCGAGAGATTCAGGCGTCCCCTGACAATACAAACGAAGGTGACCATTGGCTGAGGTTTCAGGCTTTCAAAGTAAACGTGGATGGAGGCATGACCATCGGCACTGCGTATCAGCGTCAGCCCTATGGTCCATTTGGCAAGCAGTTGTATGGGCAGCCCGATCCGAATAATCGCGGGCAACTGTTCGCACCTCCGGCGAAGCTGCTGGCGGTGATGCGAGCGGCGCGAGATCGGGGTTGGCAACTCACGGCCCACAGCCAAGGGGGCGGCGCGGTGGATGCGTTTCTGGATACGCTCGAAGCGTTGAATCAGGAGAAGCCGCTCGCGCCCACGCGATCGCATCTGATACATGCCAGCTTTCAGAGTCGGGAAGCGATTGCCAGGGCCAAGCGGCTGGGCGTGTTGGCGGATGTGCAGGCTGCTTGGTTGTATCTGGATGGCCCGGCTCTTGAGAAGGTCTTTGGCTATGATGGCATGCGCTTCTTCTATCCGTTGCGATCGTATCTGGATGCAGGCGTTCTCATTGCGGGAGGGAGTGATCATATGATTGGGCACGACCGGAATAGCGCGGTGAATCCCTACAATCCGTTTCTGAGCTTATATGTGGCAGTAACTCGCAAGACTCGGGAAGGCAAGGTGATCTATCCAGAGGAAAAGATCACAAGGCAGGAAGCCTTGAAGATGCACACGATCTGGCCTGCCCATTTGCAGTTTGAGGAGAGTGCGAAGGGAAGCATCGAGGCGGGCAAACTAGCGGATCTTGTGTTGATTGATCGGGACTATCTCGCTTGCCCGGAAGAGGAGATTAAACAGATTCGTCCTCTGATGACGATGGTGGAAGGGAAGGTGGTGTGGGGTGCGTTTCCGAAATAAGCTGAGGGGCAGGGCTGAAGACCTGCCCCTCGTATGGCTCTACTTTACAACCAAGTTCACTGAGTTAGACTTATTCGGGCCTGCGGTAACCACAACCGGTACCGTTCCCGTTACGCCAGCCGGAACCCGGACAGCGATCTGGTAAAGCCCGGCGTATCCAGGAGAAGAAACTGAATAAATCACGGGAGCGTTTTGGCCGCCGATCATGACAGTTACAGGCCCTGTTGCGTAAGCCGCGGAGCCGAGATTTCCAGTTTGCAAGGCCGTCGTCGTTTGGCCGAGCCCGGTCAAGTAGATGAGCAAAATATCATTCGCCGTGGCCGGGTTATTGGCTGTGACCAACGAGTAATCGCTGTTCTTGAGGATCGCGCCCGCGTTAGTGGTCAAGTCGAAATAGATCGCAGGGGCGGCTTGCACCACCGTGATGTTGGAGACGGTGCTGGTCCCATTTGAGTTCGTGATCACCACCGGCTGAGTGCCGAGAGCCACATCAAACGGCACTTGTGCGTTGATCTGATAAGGCGATACGAAGTAGAGAGCGGCTGCCTTGCCGCCAATGGTTACGGCCACGCCGTTTAGACTGCTGGGGAGAGACTTCAGTTCGGAAGTGCCGCTCAGGTCCGACTGATACTTAGCCAGGTTCTGACCATAGATAGAAATAATCTCGCCGGGCGCGATGTTCGTAGTCTTAGTGTCCGGGTTGCTGGTCACCGCACCGATCGAGGGCACCGTGGTGTTCGCGACCGCCAATTGGCTGCGGACCACGCCGCCAGGGTTAACTGTGGTGTGCAGATTCACGTAAGCATTCTCGGGGTTCTGAGAGATAGCGATGAGAGTCGCCAAGCCAGGGTTGGCACCTACCGTGACGGTCCGATAAATGTTGCCCGAGCCTGTATCCGATATCACAGGGGTGGCGCCGCCAAGGCCGGTATTGATCGTGACCGGCCCGCTGACGCCGGCAGCACCGTCGTGAATGTGCAGTCCCGTAAACGTCGTACCTGCCGGGAAACCGCGATAATTAACATCGAAGATCGCAGTGCCAGCAGCGGTCGTGCCGTCAGCGTTCCGAATCGAGTACAAGCTGATCTTAGCGAGTGCGCTTGCGCTCGTGCCGGTGACTGGAGGTGTTTCGTTAGCTGGCGACATCGTAACTTGGAAGTCCATCTTGTCGGTGTTCCGCAATTGGGATCGAACCACACCGCCGGGGAACACAGTCGTGTGGATGTTGATGTAGAACCCGCTCGGATTGTCGAAAAGGCCGTTCACCGTACCCATCTCCGCTGCGAAACTAGCGTCGTTGACTGACAAG